>NZ_WKZK01000089.1:0-13831 GCF_009680135.1 Eubacterium sp. BIOML-A2 | reverse complement strand
AAATAGGCAGAAACCGCTTAAATACGCTATTTAATTTGCTTTTTACCAGTCTTGCGATTGATAAATTAGTTTCCCATACGAGAAGCGAAATATCCTGGGGAATGTGCATCTTTCTTTTCTTCAGTTCCATGAGCACACCGATGCACAGGCTGTTATTCAGCACATAAAGAGCTGTGGGGCCTTCCACGTCCAGCAGCTCCGCCGTCTTCTCCCGGATCTTTTCCTTATCATTATGTGCGGCAAACATCACCAGGTCTTCCCGGTATTCGGCGCCGTACTCTTCCAGTGCTTTTTTATAGCCTTTGATTCTTTCATTTACAGTAGAATAATCGTCAGTTGCGAGCACCCCGATCTTTCTGTGTCCCAATTCCAGAAGATACCTGGCCGCCTGACAGGATGCCTCCGCGTTATTGCTCTGAATTACCCTGGAATCCAGTCCGCGGATTCTTCTGTCCACAAACACAACCGGTACGCTGCCCTGATACAGTTCTCTGTATTGTTCCCGGATCTCCTCTTCCCTTTTTACCGTAGACATCAGGATCACGCCGTCCACCTGTCTGCCATACATGTTCTGGAGATGCCCGATTTCCTGCGCCACATTCTCATGGGTGTTGCAGACAATGACATTGTACCCCTGCTTTTGTGCTTCTTTTTCAACTGCATAGATCAGTTTATTGCAGTAATTATTTTTAATGCTGCCCAGTATTACGGCAATTGTCTTTGTGCTCTGGCCCCTTAGTCCCTGCGCTACCAGATTGGGCCTGTAGTTTAAAGCTTCCACAGCCTGCATGACTTTTTCCCTGCTCTTTTCCGATACGTTGCCGTAACCGCCGACCACACGCCCCGCCGTTGCTCTGGACACGCCTGCCAGCTTCGCCACATCTGTAATCGTAATATTCTGTTCCATCCTTCCACCTCCGCTCTCACATTTTTGAGAACGATCTCATTTCTGTGAATTTAAAAACTTGAGAACGTTCTCAAGTTGTAACTGTATTATACTCACACCATTTTCTATTTGTCAATTGCTTTTGGTCAACATGCTTTATTTTATTAGTTTTCACTAATTATTGTTAGCTATTTTTATCAGTATTTCACAAAGTTTTATTTTCATATCGCTGAAACCATTTCCCAAATTCTTCCGCTGGCAAAGGCCTGGAAATCACGTATCCCTGCACCATATCGCAGTGAAGTGAGCGCAGATATTCCAGCTGTGCAGTATCTTCAATCCCCTCCGCCACCGTTTTCACATGCAGCCTTTTGGCTAGTTCAAGCAGGCAGGCAATTACAGCCTTTGCCTTGTCACTGGACATATCCAGGAAGAACAGGCGGTCCAGCTTGATCACGTCCACATCAAATTCTTTCAACAGCCCAAGTGAAGAGAATCCGGAACCGAAATCATCCAGGGAGCAGCTGAAGCCGTGCTCATGCATCTGGCGTATCACATTTATAACCCTGCTGATCTGTCCGTCGTCAAAGAAAATAGATTCCGTGAGTTCGAATTCGATCATCTCATGTGCAATGCCATATTTATCTGCAGTTTCAATAAAAGGCTCCAAACATTGGCTGCCCTGAAAATGGAGCCTGGAAAGATTCACCGAAACCGGCACCGGATTCTTCCCCTCTGCGGTCCATTGCTTCAGCAATTTACAGACTTCTTCAAACATATACAGATCCAGCTGGCAGATCCTGCCATTTTTTTCAAACAGCGGGATGAAGTCCGATGGAAAAATCATCCCCTTCTTTGGATGGTTCCAGCGCACCAGAGCCTCTGCGCCCTCAATCCGTCCGCTTTCAAGCCCTGCTTTGGGTTGAAGATACACCTGAAAATCATGATTGATCAAGGACTCTTGAAACAAAGCGTTCAGCTCCTGCTCTCTCTTCACCTGTTTTACAATAGCGCCGCTGTAAAACGCACAGACATTCTCCGATCCCTGCTCTGCATATTGATATGCCAGGCGGGCACGGTCCTGCAGAATCGTAATATCCATGAACGGATCGTCTAACATACAGGCACCCTGCTGAAAGATCAGCTCGCAGTGCGGTACATCTGTGTCTTTAAAGGAATGAATATCTTCGAGTATTTTATCAAGCCGCATTTGTACATCTTCACGACGGCTTTCTTTCAGGCAGAGCGTAAAGTGATCGGATCCGCTTCTGGCGGCAAACTCATTCTTATGCCTGTCAATGTTCCTGTCCAGAACCCGATATATATAACGGAGTATCTCGTCCGCCTCTTCACTGCCATAACGCTCGTTAATCAATTTAAATCCCTTCACGTTCAGCTGCACTAAGTAGTAATCAGACAACCTATGTCCGGCCCTATTTCGGTAAATTTCAAGCGAAGAGCCGCCTGATTCATGCCGCCGGTCACTTCATCCATAAATGCAAAACGCTCCAGCTTCCTTCTGCTCTCATGAAACAGACGGTAAACATTCAGCAAAAGCACGAAACAGGCGGCGGCGACAAACCCCAGGATCAGAAATGAACGGAATACATACCGGTCCAGCCCCTCTGATATGATGTCTGCCGGTATCAGCGTGAGAAGAAACCAGTCGTTTATATTCAGAGAATTGTATGACAGATACAGCTCCTCTTGCTTGATGGACGTAAATTCCAGCATCCCGTTTTTACCGCTCTTTAAATCGGCCTTCATCTCGTAAATATCATCGACAACCTCGGAGTCCCTGTCGTTTTTGAAGATATCATCCAGCTGCATAAAGGTCTCTACATCAGTTGGGGAGAGAATCACCTCCCCGCTGCTGTCGATAATGCAGCTAAGACTGTTTCCGCTAAAGCTTTTGGAGGCAATCATTTCCTGCATCTTTTCCTTATTCCTGATGCCTACTGCCACTTCCTGTATCTCTTGATTGATGGTAACCGGCACCGTATAGATGATCTCCTGTCCGCCAAGGTAACTTGCCCCTGCCTTGCCTTCAAATGCTTCCTTTACGACAGGAAGGCGGCTGAGCCGTTTCTCTTCCTGCTCATTGAGACTGCGGCTCTGGCTGGATGAGACCAGTTTTCCCTCATTGCCAATGACAAAAAGAGAAGAAAATTCGAGTATGTCCGCCTTTCTCTTTAAAAGTTCCGGCAATTTTGCAATCCCGGCATCCTCCTGCAGCCTGGCTGCGGAATCTGCGACTGCTTTCAGATCCTCCATTCTATGATTCATGGTATCGCTAATTTCTCTTGTTGTCTGTATGGTTACATCGTATAGATACTGCTTCGTACTGCGGTCCAATACGCTCCTCAGATCTGCTGCATTCCATATGGAAATAAGTAATGTAATGATAACAACAGCAGAGATAAAAACGATCTGGACTCCTCTTAACATCAACGGCCGCCGATAATTCGGAACAGCTTTCACTTTTTTCTTCATGGCAAATGCTCCTGTTTACAAAAATAAATATTTGTACCTTTGTTATTCATTTTACTATGAAGCATTTTTACCGTGCAAACCAATATTTGTGTACGTATACAGATAGTGGCTTTAAGAAATAATATGATTTATGATATACTGTTGCAAAAATTAAAAAGGAGTCCCGGCTATGGAGCAGAAAAAGACGTTATATGATTACTTATATCAGAACCTAAGGGAGCAGATACTGACAGGTATCCTGACTTACGGCGCTCATATTCCTTCCATAACGCAGCTCTGCGATATATACAATGTCGGCGTAAGAACCGCAAAAGATGTGGTCAAGGCCCTGAAGAAGGAGGGGCTGATCCATACAGAGCAAAGGCGCCCGTCTATTGTGATATACCGTCATCCGCAGGCCGCCACAGACAATCCCATCTATGCTATCCTGGGACAGCGCAGCTCTATTCTCACGGTTTATCAAACCATGTCCATACTGATGCCGCTGCTTCTTTCATTTTCAGCCAGCCTGTGCAGCCCCCGGAAACTGGAGCAGTGCTTCTGGCCGCTTATCCATGAGCGTCGTGAGAAGCGGGAATTGTGGCAGAGCCATTCGGACTTTCTCCATGGTCTGCTGGCAGCTTCGCACCACCTGCTATTCAGAGATCTGTACACCAGTCTCGAAATCTATGCACAGGTTCCCTTCTTCTGGGAGCACAGGGCAGAATTCCCAACCACCCCTGCATATGAGGCCTGCAGACGCAAATTCTGGGACATAGAAACTTTAAAAACCAGAAATCACGAAGAAATATGCCGTCATTTTACCCATTCCTACCGGCTGTCGGCAGAGATCATCAGCCAGTACCTTGACCAGCTTGCCAGAGAATATCCGATGGTTTCGGACCACAGTGAGGATATCTACACATGGCGTGCCGAGCTTGGCAGGGACCACTATTATATGCAGATTGTCCGGGATCTGATTGACAAAATCGGCCTGGGGACATACAAAGACGGGGATTATCTGCCCTCCAAAAAAGTGCTTGCAGACCAGTACGGCGCTTCCCGCTCCACAATCCGCAAAGCCATTGCCACCCTGAACCAGCTTGGTTTCGGACAGACATTCACCCCCAAAGGCACCCGTGTCATACTTGCTACGGATGAGGCGACTTATGCCTGTATGAAAACAAAAATGTACAAACGAGATACCCTGCTCTACTTAAGCGGCCTGCAGTTCATGGCCCTCGCCGCGCCATCCGCCGCAGCCCTGGCATTTCCCAACATTACGCCCTCTGTACAGGACCGTATGCGCAGCAGGTTCCGTGAGCCAGGGGCGATTCCCCTGGACATTATCATGGACGAGGTGATAAGCCTGCTGCCTCTTCGTCCCCACAGAATTATTCTGCAGGAAGTCCGCAGCATCCTCCACTGGGGCTATTATTTTTCCTTTTATCCTGAGGGAAATCAATTATCCAATCCGTTAAACCAGATGGGATTAAAAGCATTTGAAGGCCTGGAGGCCCAGGACTGCGAGGCCTTCTCTATGCATCTTGCCCAATGTTACTGCCATGTCCTGAATGTGGTCCGGGAATTCATGGTCACGTGCGGACTGCCGGAGGCCGCAGAGATTGTAACACCCAAAAAACGGTTTTTGCAGTGCACCATATATAAATGAAAGATACAAAATCAAGGCTGATGGACGGTTCCTCCCGTCCATCAGCCTTATCTTCTATATACCTGCCCAGAGGTACTTTCCGCGTTCTCCAACCTGATAGAAATCCCCATAGTTAATATGGAATACATCTTTTTCTATTCCGCTTATATCCGCCTTATTCTTGATCAGATACTGCCAGATTCCCGCGTTGGAGATGTCCCCCTGAAGGAGAATCCCCTCTATTTTGCCATCCCGCAGAATCACTCTGTTATAATGCCCGCGGTCTTCTCTGACCTGAACTTCGTCTCCCTCTTCTGCACGGATTTTCCCGATGCAGAGCGTGACAAGCCCAAAGAAATTGATTGTATTTTTAGCCGCATATGTATCCGTATATTCTGTTTCAATGCCGCACATATTTTTTCCGGCTATACGCCCCTGGTCCGCCGCATTTGGCCAGATTCCTGAGAGACCCGTCATGTCTCCTGCCGCATAGACATCCGCCGCAGTGGTCTGCAGATAGCTGTCTACCACGATCCCCCGTTCACAGGCAATGCCGCTGCCTTCCAGATATGCTGTACATGGGCGCACACCCGCCGCAGCAATAATCATGTCGCAGGCCACTTCTTCCCCGTTATCGAGTGTCACCTTATGAATCCTGCCATCGGCTTCACATACAGCCTGGTCCGCCTTTCTTCCAAGGAGAAAACGTACCCCTGCCTTTTCAAATAATTCCTGATAAGCAGCCGCCCCGTGTTCATCCAGCTGAACCGGCAGGATCTGAGGCGCCATCTCTACGATGGTCACTTTCTTTCCCAGTTCCAGAAGTCCATATGCTGCATCCAGGCCTACCAGGCCGGAACCGATAATCAGGATTTCCTGCGCCTGCGCCGCTTCCCTCACAATCGCCCGCGCATCCGGCAGATCTCTGAGCCCGAATACATTGGACGCTTTTCTGAGTTCCCCGACAGGAGGAATCAGGCTGTTCGCCCCGGTTGCAAGCAAAAGTTTGTCGTAACGGACGGTTTCTCCGTTATCCAGAACGGCTTCCTTTTGGTTCGGACAGACTTTGGACAGCCTCACGCCGCTCATCCAACGGACGTTGTATTTGGCAAAGAAGTCTTCCTCTGTAAAATCCAGACCCTTCTCGTCTCTTTCCCCGGCAATATATTTATGCAGCATACAGCGGGAATGAATCTGTGTGTCTGCAGAAATCATGACAATCTCCGCTGATTCTTCCTGCGCTCTTATGACCTTTGCAGCTTCTACGCCTGCAACTCCGGCGCCGATTATTACATACTTCATCCGCTATACCTCCTCCACATAAATCGCCTTCGTTGGACAGGCCGCCACACAGGATGGCTCGCCCCCTGCATTTACACAGAAATCGCACTTGATGACTTTGCTGTTCGTAACACTGTCAGGCTTCAGTACTCCAAAAGGACAGTTCATCACGCACATGAAACAGGAACCGCAACGGTCCTCGTCATAGAACACATGACCGCTTTCGGGATCTTTTCTGAGCGCACCACTCATACAGGATTTGACGCACTCCGGGTTGTCACAGTGACGGCAGAACAGCGGTTTATATCTTCCTTTGGAATCCTTCAATATAAAGTTTCTGGACTCATTTTCCGGGTCTGTCAGATTCAAGTCATAGACCGTACCCTCGCCTTCTCTGTGAGCCTGCATGCAGGCTACGGAGCAGTTCTTACATCCATCGCATTTTTCATACTCAATCATGATACGCTTCATAAAATAAGGCTCCTCTCTTAAATATTCAGTCCCTGGCGTTTTTCCAGTACAATCTTCTCTAAAATGTCTGCGGATTCTTTTGCATCTCCGTTGATGATGACCTGTCCTCCGGTCAGAGTCTTCATATCTTCTGTCAGTACCTGAACCGCTACCGGGCTTCCGGTTACAAACGGCGGCAGTCCCAGATGAAGCGGAAGTCCTAAAGCCAGGCCGTAGCATCCGTCTGCCAGCGCCTGTTCTTCCAGCCACTGTGCCGCAGAAAGCACAAGCGGAAGCTGAGGCAGGTCGACTCCCAGTGCCTCTGCCAGCTCGGTTGCCACGATTTCCAGACGTCCGATTGCCAGACACGGTCCAAAGTTCAGCACCGGCGGAATTCCCAGTGATTCACAGACTGCACGCAGTTTCGGGCCTGCATATTTGGCTGCTTCCGGTGTCATCAGCCCGCAGTTTTCGATACCGCCTGAAGAACATCCTGCAGTCAGTACGATGATATCTCTTGAAATCAGTTCTTTTACCAGGTCGACTGTAAGTATGTCATGGCCTCCTGCAGTCAGGTTTGAACATCCGACTACTCCTGCAACTCCCTTGATATCGCCTGATACGATCAGATCGATCAATGGTTTCCAGCTTCCGCCGAGGAATTTTTTCAGGGAAACTTCGCTGACTCCGGTCAGTGTATTCTCGTAACCGTGTTCTTCCATCAGATTCATAGGCACATTGCCTCTGCGTGCACTGTAAGCCTCGATTACTTCGTCAATAATCTCTTCCGTAACAGCCGGACGGTTTTCAAAATCAAATTCTTTTAATTCCGCATTGGCTTTTTTCGCTATATTATCAATGCAGATCTGCTTAATCTGCAGTTCATCACAGATCGGCTCGATTCCCGGCAGAGTACAGTTAAACTCTGAGATAACGGCATCAATTCCTCCGGTTGCCAGAATAGCTTCACTTGTGAAGTTATTGCCGGCATGGCCGTCAAAGATCTCCGTGTAGTGTGCGCCCCTCAGCTGCAGATCCTGCCCCACGCAGGTACATCCAACCAGCTTGAATCCTTTTGCGCCGGCTTTTTTTGCTTTTGCAATCACGTCCTCATCGGTCAGCCTGTTCTGCAGGAAGGTAAACATGGAGTGCTGATGTCCGGTAATCATGATATTGATATAATCCGGGTCAATGACTCTAAGCCCCACAGGTGCAAAACGGATTTCCGGTTCTCCGAGCACAATATCGTTGAGTAAATTCGTAAGCA
Organism: Eubacterium sp. BIOML-A2; assembly: GCF_009680135.1. Classification (NCBI taxonomy): domain Bacteria; kingdom Bacillati; phylum Bacillota; class Clostridia; order Eubacteriales; family Eubacteriaceae; genus Eubacterium; species Eubacterium sp. BIOML-A2. The sequence goes on along the minus strand of NZ_WKZK01000089.1, from coordinate 5,824 downwards.
CAAGCCCGTACATTCCTGTGGATATCCCCAGCTTGAGACAGTCAAGGAGCATATTGACAGGGTCGGAATTCAGATTGGTTGAACATTTTACGACTCCGTGGAACACTTCAGACTTCGCGCCTCCGGGAAGAATTCCCAGCTCTTTCCATTTCTCAAAGCGTGGTTTATATGCCATCTTCTCTGTAAGCTGCATCTTTTCATACTCCGGCAGGTATAGATCTCTCAGAACCGCGTCTGCGACTGCTTCTGCCTTTTTATGTACGTCTGTCTCCTCAATGCCGAAAAGGGTAGCCAGACGGTCCAGTGTCTCAACACCTTTGATCTCGCCTTTGCTCTTTGCCACATTCTTCACGTTCAGAGCTGTATTCTCCACCACATGGATGTAGCAGCCGGAACCGGAAGCTACGGCCCTTAAAAGATTTCTCGTTACGATCGTATCTGCGTTCGCTCCGCAGATTCCGCGCGGCGCTTTTGGTGTAATACGGCAGGGGCCGTTCGCACACAGGCGGCAGCACACACCCTGCAGTCCGAAGCCACACTTTGTGCTCTGTGCATCCACTCTGTGATGGGATGTCTCCACGGGCAGTTTTGCAATAAAGTCCTCCAGCGGCTTGTCAGCACTTTTGCAGGTATTGCATCCATAACATTGATTCATAATCTTTTCCTCCTTAATACATGACTATTTTAGTCTAGTTTTGTTTTATAAAAAAATCCCTTTCCTTCTGAAAGGAATATTTTTCAGAGTATATCTAAAGATTCTAGTTACCTGATATATCAGAATAAATCATACAATGTGGTTGATTTGAGCGCATCAACAAGTACTTTCTGCACTTTTCTCAGTTCCGCATGTACTCTGCAGGCATCTCCGCCTGTATTCCTGCTGCATGACTGGCTCATACACGGCGTAATCATAGGTTCCTCATCCACTGCTGTCACTACATCATAGAGCGTAAGGGCTTTCAATTCCACTGCCAGCCGACACCCTCCGGCCACGCCCCGTTCCACGATAATATATCCGGCCCTCTGCAGCTTGCCGATAATCTTGTATGCAAATGACTCCGGCACTTCCTCCGCCTGGCATATATCCTTCACTGTATGCTTCTCCTTATCCTTCAGAGAACGCATAATACGAATCGCATAATCAGCTTCCTTTGTGATAAGCATTGCAACACCTCTTTTCTATAGTGATAGACTAACATACTGGAGTAAAAAAGTCAAGTTTAAAATTAAAGAAAAAAGCGGCCAGGCCCACTTCAACTCCCCCTCACTCATGAGGGGCTTGCACACTTTGGCGCCGCCGCAATGCCGCCTTGCGGCTATTTACCTTATCGCGCCGTGTGCATCCCCCGGAGGGTTGCAATGCCGGCTTTCCTCTTTACTCCTGATATCCGCAGCAGCATCCTCAGATTTTTACTGCGGGAACGGAAAGTTTTGCCCCCATATCTGTATCAGCTCCAAAATTAAAGCTGGGCGCTTTATCATAAGCCATCCTGTAGCCGTATACTTCAGGATGATATCTTTCCACCGCCGCATATGCACTCTCGATTGCCGCGCAGAAGTCTTCCTCATCCTCATATGGCTCCGTCTGGAAATACAGCATAACACATGGCTCCAGCACTGCGGTTTTATACTCCGCAGGCAGCGGTTTGTTAAAGTCCAGGGGAACTTCTATTCCAGCCGCCATTTTCGAAAAGCCTTCCTCTACCAAAAAACCGGGCAGTTCCATCAGGGCGGCTGTATCGAATTTCTCTCCGATGCTGTTTAACAGCCCTTCCCACTCACATCCCATTTCTTCGCAGTAAGAAAAATAGTCTTCTGCGCTTCGGGAGGGAAGCCAGATCAATTTCCTTTGGGGCCTTTCTTTCGCAGTTATCATGCACAGACTCAGATCTTTACTCATAATTGTTTCCTCCATATATTTCAGTAATGCATAGTAATGATTAACCGGGTATTGGACAAACAGAGGAATCGGGATCAATCTTTCCCTGTATTCAGAGGGAGTTACGTGAAAACGCCTGCTGAAAGAGCGGGTAAAGCCTTCATGTGAGGAGAAATGGCTGTTCAGCGCAACCTGAAGCACACTGTTACCTGTGCCTGCCAGTTCGTTGGCGCTCTCGGTCAGACATACCGCATTCACATATTCCTGCAGCGTCCTGCCTGTCTGATGCTTGAAAATACGGTCGGCATGGCGCCTGGAATATCCGGCTGCCCTGCATACCTTTTCCACGGTAAAGCCGTCCTCCTGAAAATGTTCCTTTATATAATCCTGCATGCTTCTTACTGCCTCAATTTCATCCATACTATGCTGTATCCTTTACTTCATTATCATACTGTGTCTATAAGGAATCTGTCTTGATAAATCCGGACATGATTTTTACTTAAAAAGCCCTATTCAGTTCTTTCTATAAATATTATAACCGGCAGCTGTCCATTAAAACGCCTTACTCAAAATAATATCTGCTGCCTCCACATATGCCCGCTAAATCTTTTGAGCATAAAAATACCTCAAAGCCTTCTTGATGGCTCTGAGGCATCTCTTTTCTATATTCAGTTGTATTTACCAGCTCCGGAAGAATAAGTTATTGCCGATATTCACCCCGGGCCTGTCCGTTGATCCGGCATAGAGGAAATAATAACAATCCGCCACCGCTGCCAGCCTGACTCCGCTCAGCGCTTCTTTTGCCACCTGACAGGAAAGCGCCCTCGGCCCCCTGGACAGGGCCGCATCCAGGCTCCCCTTAGTTACCGGTTCAAACTGATTGGATGCATAAACTACTTCTGTAATGCTATTGGGGAAGCGGGGATCATTCACCCGGTTCAGAATCACCGTGGCAACCGCCAGCAATGAATTGTAATCCTGATACGCTTCACACTCTATAATCGCCGCCAGCAGCCTTTCCTCATCCTCGGATACCTGAAGCGCCTCCGCACGCACGGTTGATCCGTCCGTACCGCTCGGGTACCCCAGTGCCGCCGTCTCCTGGGCGCGCACCTGCTGAAGCCTTACTGTATATGCCTCCAGATCCGTTGACGTAGCTTCCGCTTTCATCCTCAGCTCATCCTGCTGCGCCGTCAGCCTGCCCTGGAGATCGCCCAACGCCTTCTGCTGGTTCTGCAGTGTCTCCTGCTTTGTGGCAATGTCTTCCCTGACTGCGCTTAAGGATTCCAGCATCTCTCTGTCATAATCACTGATATTCTGGATAAATTCCGCTTTGTTCAGGAAGTCGGTCATGCTCTCTGCTGAGAAAAGCAATTCCAACAAGGACGCATTGCCTGTCTCATATAAATACTTAATGCGCGCTTTCATATCCTCGTACTGCTGTTCCTCGTTGGCTTTCGCACTAGAAAGAGCTTCTTCCGTACGGAGGATCTCGCCTGACATAATGGCTGACTGCATCTCGATGGACTGAATCTCATCGCTGATCGACAGCATCTCCTGGTTGATCCCCTCCAGCTCGGTCTGCAGCTCAGCGGTCTTCTGGCTTAAAGATGCGGAATCTTCCGCCCGGACAGGGATCAGAGGACATACCACTGCAAGAGCGCATGCAATTGCAAGTCCCTTATGTAACCTTCGTCTTAAGTACAAATTCATAATCTTAATTCCCTCCTGGAATAGTATCTGTTCAGACATTATACTATATAATGTCTTATTTCGCAATTTAAGATTTTCCACAATCTTCTGCGAGGCGATTCGAATGCAGTGTTTCTGTGGGTTGCTGCCGCAAATTTTTTTCATGTCGGGCGGGATGTTTTAAAGGATTTTGCATATGGAAGTTCCAAAACAATGTTGTTTTGATTATTGGAAAGGTTTATAATAATTAACATACCACAACGTGAAACTAGAATACTATTAAAAAAGACTTTGTAACTATGTAGAGAGATTAGAAAGGAAAGGATACTGTTATGAGTACATATTCTATTTATTTCAGCCCCACACAGGGAACCAAAAAGGTTACAAATGCATTAGCCAGCGCCTTCGAGGACTATAAGGAGATTGAATTATGCAAGGCAGATGACGGCAGCTTGCTGCCTGCATTTACGGAACAGGATGTGTGTATTATTGGAGCTCCTGCTTTTGGGGGAAGAGTGCCGGCGTTTGCAATTGAACAGATTAAAAAGCTGGAGGGCCATCAAGCAAGGGCGGTATTAGCGGCTGTATATGGCAACAGAGCCTATGAAGATACGCTCATCGAATTATACGATACCTTAAAAGAATGCGGTTTTCGATGCGTCGGCGCCGTTGCTGCAATCGCGGAACATTCCATTATGCGCCAGTTTGCTGCAGGCAGGCCCGATGAACAGGACATAGCAGAATTAGAAGAATTTTCAAGAGAGCTTTCCGAAAAATTAGCCGGCCCAAAAGGCGGTGAAGAGATTCAGGTACCGGGAAACCGTCCTTATAAAGTATTCAACGGTTCGCCGATGAAACCTTTCACGACCGAAGCATGCAATAATTGCGGCACATGTGTAAAAGCCTGTCCGGCAGAAGCCATCTCAGCAGAAGCTCCGTATACCACGGATCCGATAAAGTGTTTCTCATGTATGCGCTGTATCCAGGTCTGTCCTGAGAATGCAAGGCAGGTAAACCCGGATATGGTAAATGGGCTCGTACAAAAGATGCAAAAAATGTTGGAAGTACCGAAGAAAAACGAATTATTTATTTAAGCAGTATATAAAATGGCTCCGGGGGCTTTGCCCCTGAGCCATTTTACGAATGCAGCATAGCTGCTTCTGCATCAGATAACACCATGTACTTCTTTTCATATCCCTTTCCTTTTGTCCCTAAGTGTTCTTAAACATGCCCATAGTAATCTCTATGGTTTACAACAGAGTAAGCATAATCCAGCAATGTCCCCCAGCTATATACCGGCAGATCCAGCTCCCGCTGAATTGCTCTGGCAAAAGGCTGCATCCCCGTACATTCCAGCATAATGGCTCCCATATCCGGATGTTTATCCACCAGGTCCCTGCACATGGCAATCATCTGCTTCTCTGCTTTTGAATAATACGCCTCCGGAACCTCCTTGCGCACCTGTGCATTCCAGAGATTATCAAATTCCGTGCAGCCATATTCGTCCTGTGCACCGGCGATAAAATAATTACTGTCCGGGGCAATGCCCACATTTTTCAGATGTGTCTCTGTCAGGAATTTGCCCATAGCGGCAACAATCCCCACGCTTCTATTCTTGCCGATCGTCTGCTGGATCATTGGAACCTGCAGCAGACTTGACATGAATACCGGGATATCCACATAGCCGGCAACCTCCTGCTGGAAATATGCAAAATATCCGCATTCCGCTGCGATTGCGCGGCACCCCATTTTTTCCAGCCGTTTCGCCGCCGCCAATATCGGCTCCCTGCACTGTGTTTTATCTTCCTCCCACACCAGCTTATAAATATCTATATCCTGAACAATGTCATATTGTATAGGATACGGAAAAGCACTCGCGTTTCTGACATCTCCCGGGAACCCCGGATAGACTTCATCCAGAATCATGATCCCAAGCCCCATCCCGTAACAGCTGTGCTGCTTTCTTGCACGTATCAGCTCTATATTTGTATCATGTGGCAAATAGTACATATTTTCCCTCCTATACTTTTAAGTATGAATCCAATCGTTTCAGTTTATCCTCTGGCAATGCACCGCATCCTAAGATAACCGCCGCTTGGGCACATCGTCGGCTTACTGCCATATTTGAGGCATGTTGCAAGCTGATACATCAGTACCTTCTCGCCAGGCACATCAAGATAGTGTCAAATGATGTATGGAAAAACGAGTCAAATAAATAAGGCTCAATTGAACCTTGAAAACTGTAGATATTGA
>NZ_WKZK01000088.1:0-14785 GCF_009680135.1 Eubacterium sp. BIOML-A2 | reverse complement strand
CCTTGGCTGACCGCCATTTAAGTTCCAGGGTGGCCGCCGAATATGGCACAGGTGGCCGTTTTGGCTGGCAATCTGCACACACAGAGGCAACTGTTGACCTTATGCGTCTGGCTGGTTTGAAAGAATGCGGGCTTTGCTGCGAAATCATGAGAGACAACGGGGAGATGATGAGAACTTCTGAGTTGAAAAAGTTCGCGGAAAAATACAGTCTGCCATACATTACAATTAAAGAATTACAGGAGTATAGAAAAACAAAAGAAGTTTTGGTAGAATGTGTCTCCGTTACAAGTATGCCCACAAAATATGGGGATTTCACCGCTTACTGTTATGTCAACAAGTTAACCAGGGAACACCATATGGCCCTGGTAATGGGCGATATATCAAGCGGAAATGACATATTATGCCGTGTTCATTCAGAGTGCCTGACTGGTGATGTATTTGGCTCGCTGCGCTGCGACTGCGGGCAGCAATTGGATCAGGCAATGAGAATGATTGCGGAAAAAGGAACCGGCGTGCTACTGTATATGCGGCAGGAAGGACGGGGAATCGGCCTAGTTAATAAAATGAAGGCATATCAATTACAGGAGAATGGATTAGATACCATAGATGCCAACCTTGCATTAGGATTCCAGGGAGATCTTAGAGAATATTATACCGGGGCACAGATTCTGCGCGATTTAGGTATTAAATCCCTAAATCTGCTGACAAACAATCCGGATAAAGTATATCAGCTTGAGGATTACGGAATATCCATTACGAAGCAGCTTCCGATAGAAATCGAGGCAACCGAATATGACCGGTTCTATTTAAAGACAAAGCAAACACGTATGGGACACACATTAAACATCGAGGAGGGAAAATCATATGGGCATAAATAACATAAAAACATATGAAGGAAAGTTAGTTTCTGAAAATATTAAAGTAGGCATTGTAGCGGCAAGATTCAACGAGTTTATTACATCCAGGCTGCTGGCCGGAGCAATCGATGGATTAAGACGCGAAAATGTAAAAGAAAACGATATAGAAATTGCATGGGTGCCTGGCGCTTTTGAGATTCCCCTGATCGCCTCAAAAATGGCCAAAAGTAAACGGTATGACGCCATAATTTGTTTAGGGGCAGTCATCCGGGGAAGCACCAGCCATTATGATTATGTATGCAGCGAGGTTTCAAAGGGCATCGCACATGCAAGCCTGGCCAGCGATATTCCCGTCATGTTTGGTGTTCTTACAACTGATACAATCGAACAGGCGATAGAACGTGCAGGTACAAAGGCTGGCAATAAGGGATTCGAATGTGCGCAGGGAGCAATCGAAATGGTGAATTTGATCCGCTCTATGGATTAGAATTGTGCAAAAATGTCCGTACAGCAAAAGTTTATAGCTGTACGGACATTTAACCGCAAAATTTATCGTATATCTTTCCTTTTTATTATTTTGAAATAATCTCTCAGCTACGCCTCATCCTCACTGTTCTTCATATATTTTATCATCTGATCGGCCACATTTTCCAGATATGCCCTGTCCATGATCCGATATCCTGAGTCTAGTTTTTCTATACATCCACTCTCTTCAAAACGGTATAGAATATTATATATTCCTCTTCTGCTAATCCCCAGATTTTCACAGATATTATAGATACTTTTATACTTAAAAATATCGCCGCTGGAATGCTTCAATATATAATGTGCCAGGATTTCATTCTCGCCGAAAAGGCTTCTCGCGAGAATATTTTTATACATCACATAGACACGCTTACTTGTTTTCTGGTAAAACATCACTAAAAACTCATCATTCTGCATCAACTCATCCATAAGAGACTTTTTCAATACCAGCACTTTTGCATTTGTCTCCGCCACACCGGAGCATTGAAAATCCGCATTATGAATACTGCTGATGGGTCCCACAAAGTTGTCCGCATCCAATATATCAACAATCAGCTTTTTGCCATTATATGAGATGTTTTCTACTTTAATAAGCCCGTCAAAAATATAGAACAAATTGCCAGTTTTTCGTTCAGCCCTGAATAAATATTCCCCCTTCTTTAACTCTAATATTGGAATTACCGGTAAATAATCTTTAATATGTTCATAGATCATAGTATTCTTGATCATGCTGTGATTATCCAAGTTTTTAATCCCCTCTTCTAAAGCATGTACTCTATGACGTGTTTCCCCTGATCCTCCAATGCTTCCCTGTCCTTAATATATATGTAATTATCATCTTTCTCTAAAGTTCCGTCTTTTATCAGATCATTCAATGTGTTATACAGGCTCCTCCTGCTAAAGCCTAAAAACTCGCACAGCGCGTTCATATTTGGACAGACCATTCTGTCTTTTTTAGAATTTGAAAGAATGTAGCTTGCTAATATCTCTTTCTGGCTGTACATGCTGTTCATAAGCATACGTTTGTACATATGATAAACCCTTTGGCTCATCTTATAATAGAATGCCTTGGCAAATCGGACGTCATTTAACAACTTTTCAAATATCTCATCGTTAAATTCCAGTAACATCGTATCTTTTACAGCCCATGACTCACAATTCAAATATTCTTCATATACGTCGCTCAAATCGCCGGCAAACCAATCCTCACCGATTTCATCCACCCAGATTTTCCTGCTGCCTACATTGTTCCAGACTCTTATTTGACCGTTTAATATGTAATATTTGTTCGGTGTCCCATCCCGGGATGAACGTCGTTTCGTAATATACTCACCTTTTTTTACCTTAATAACCGGAATCTGCTCCATGTAACCTTCAATAGAATCATAAATGGCGATTTGTTCCAACTTCATAAGCTCACTCTCCTTTCACTGTAGTTTTACATTATTTCACATAAACAGAGGTAGTAAACTTTTCACACTTTTTATCAATTTGTACATTTTTTGCTAATTAACTGTTAATTTTTCATTAATTTTCACAATTTTTTCTCAATAGTTAATGCTTTTTCCACTTCATCTATAGAACCATATCCCTGCAGGACTGCCATATTCTTCCTGACAACATTTGTCAGATTCAGCCCCTTCTGCACACATTCTTCCAGAAATGCTGCGTATAATATAATAGTATTCTCACCATAGGTAGATAATTCACCTTTGAGATAAGTTTCTATAGAAGTTGTATACCCATTTTCTTCTGAAGTGTATGTAGGCCGCCCCTGTCCCGCATATGCAGGATATCTGCGCTTAAAATCTTCCGCCCATTGGAGCTGTATATCCGCAATGTGATCGATCAGGCGCCGCTTTTTCTCCGAAATCTTTGGAAGCACGCTTTTTAGCTCTTCAAACCGCTCCGGCATAGTGTCCTTCATCATAAACGCATATTTTTCAAACAGCAGATTACGCCCATTCGCTTTTGCCTTCATCAAATCCATATAATAGCTGTCTGTAATCTCTTTTGGCCAGGCCATAAACTGGCTTTTCCGCATAATATAAAACTCCTGCCAATTATCCTGGCAGTCCGCACGGCCTCCCTCATTTTTCACAAGCTGAAACTGACGCCATTCCTCTTTGATAATATCGTCTATGCTTACCATAATATCATCCTCTCTTATGATGCCATTACAGGAAGGGAACGTATCGTATCGTCCTTAATACGATGCCTTGCTGCATAGGCATGTTCTTCCAGGTAATCGGATGAGCTGTTGCTGATTCCCTGATTCTTCATTTCCTCGATAACAAGAGCGCAGATGTCTTCTATCATAACGATCACTTTGTCGTTCCTGTTCAGCTCAATCTGGTAGGTATTCCATTCGTTTGTATACCAGCTGCCTCTGTTCGGCCCCACATCCACAAGCTTTTTCAGGATTGTCCTGACTTCAGTCAGCTTATCCATTCCTTTCATCCCCTTCCACATCCATTTATAGTAAGGGGTATATTTTTTGTTCAACAGATACACCATGGATATGGCTGCACGAATAAATTCAGACAAGGCAAGAACTGCCGCTACGGTGTCGTGCCTTCTCATCATCCTGCTGTAATTGCACTGGCCTGAGTGCGCCATGGTAATCGCGCGGGCCGCTATCTTCTTCAGACGGATATCTTCCGGATAATATCCCAGCAGCTGTTCGCGTATACCCGTAAATTCTCCCAGATTATCCTCAAACACCTTACCGTTGGTTGCCACTGCCAGATAATGTTCCGGTATGATCAGCCAGTCCGGCAGTTTTTCTGGAACTCCTCTTGCCCCAAGGAATTTCCGGTAGAATTTATCAATCTCTAAAACGCCTCTGCGCCCTTCCGCCTCGGTCCGGTGAGTCTTGGCGGAGATCCCGCCGTACTCCTTGGGAAGCGCGTCGTATATTTCGCTCATCTCCTCTCCAATTACTTCATAATCCTTCTTGGTCAGCCAAATACAGAAGCTAGGTCCGTAATCATGATCCATGGAAATCATATCGTCATATCCAAAGCACTCGGAACCTTCGCCCACCAGGCCCACGGCGATCTTATCCATATAAGCAGGAAATAATTCCTCTAATACAGGCCTTCCGATCGTTTCATAATATTCCTGGGAGAGCTCCAGCCCCTTCTTCTCAAGCTGCAGACCATTACTTTGTACCATTTTCCAATTTCCTCCTGATCGCATTGTAGTTTTCTACAAGACGTTTATAATCGGAATTTTCCCCATAATGCTTCTTTGTCTCTTTCATAGCTTTTTCATACATTGCAAGAGAGCCTTCCAGATCTTTGCTTAAATACGCCGTATATGCCTTCATGGCAAGCACGCCGCAGTAGTGCGGACTATTATCGCATTCCTTTTCAAAAAGCTCTACAGCCTGATCCAGATAGGACTGCACACGCTCAAAATCCGGCTGTTCCACCCTGAGAAATGCACCTGCCAAATTCCCATATACTGTTGCCCGTTCGTCTGCTGAATTCGGTACCTGTTCCAGTACTTTTACGGCTTGTTCACCATACTTCACAGCGTCCTGAAGTCTGCCTGCCTCCAATGATGCTACTGACATATTATTATAAAGACCGCCAAGACGATAGTCAACTTCTAAATTTTCCCGCTTATATACTTTTTCTACCTGAAGATAAAGTTCCATGGCCTTGTCTACCTGCCCGGACGCACGGTAGATATTTGCTATATTCAGATAAGTCGTCATTCCTGCCAGTGTCTCATCTAGTTTATGCTGCATAACAATCTCTAATGCCTCATAAGCATATTCCCATGCCTGATCCAGATGGCTGATACTTCTGTAATATCCCATCAGCTCGTTTAGTATGGTAAGCTGTGATGCCCAATCGCTCTCCGAATGGGCCGTCTTCAGGGAGTTTTCCAGATAATCACAGGCCTCTTTAGATTTTCCTTTTGCAAAAAGTTCGTCTGATTTTTCAAGTATCTTTTTTATCTCCATATTTCCCCTTCTTTCTAAAAAAGCGATGAAATCCGGATTCCTCCCAATCTCACCGCCTCTGTTATCCATAAGCTAAAACTGAAACCAAATTATAAAATATTACTGTAAATTATCCATCTGGCTTCTAACGTTCTTATACTCTGCCAGTTCCTGGTCATTCACTTTAATATGAGTATATAACCATTCAACGACTTTCTTATTAACCTGCTCCTCAAACTCCTTTGTAGGGCCTTCTGCTGCGAGTTTTACTGCAAGATTCTTTACATCTTCAACAAGCGCAGCATGCATTTCTTTGTGAGCATCGGTTTTTGGAAACTGTACTTCATCCATCAGTTTTTCTTCTTCACTGAAATGGTAGGTCGTATAATCTGCCAGAAATCCCAGGGTCTCCTGAACTTTCTCAGTACTTTCTCCATTTTCAATGCTTTCAAATAAATCGTTGGCACGTTTGAATAATTCTTTATGATGTGCGTCAATCATCTCATTGCCGGTCAAAAGACTCGGTGTAAATAATGCTTTCATTCACATATCCTCCTGTTTTTTTATTCAATACTGTAATACAATTTTACGTTTTAAGCCTTTGCTTCAGCTCTTTCTTCACCTGCATGAAGCCAGCCTTCAATAGACTTTGCAAAACGTTTGGACAGGAATTTTACTACCTGGCCTACAAAGATTGCCGCAATGATCGTACCCTCTCTTACTACAACTCCATCCCCAACGAAAGACTGCAGTCCTCCAAGGAATATTAACTGAAGAATTAGTGCGATAACGATCATACTTGTATCTACAATTGTCTTACAATCTCCAAATGTCTTTCCTGAAACCTGTGCAATTGCGCCTGCCAGTCCTTCTGCAGGCATCGGAACCCAGTTTGGACGCAGATAGAGAAATACGCCGATACCAATAATAATTACGCTGATAATCATATAGATAAACTGCATAATATAATTCTGAGGTCTTGGGAAATTAAGCATAAGGTGTCCCAGCGCCTTTGGATCTGTACCGGTTAAGTCGATCATCCAACTGAATACGAACGTCAGCAGTATTCCCAGGGCATTTCTAACTTTGAAATTCTTCCGGAGAATCAAAAGCTGCGCCAATACCAAAAAGATGTAAATAATAAATGTTGTTACGCCCAGAGTAAAGCCCCAGATCTGTTCTGTTGCTCTTGGAATAGAACTTACCGGAGAGATACCCAGATTGGACATCTTGGATATATTGATACCAATTGTAATAATAAATAATCCGCCTATATAACATATACTTTGTTTTATGATATTTCCTGGTTTAGAATTAGACATTCCTGCCCCTCCATTTTCCTTATGTGAATTCGTGTCCTTTAGAAAGGTGTGTCGTCACCAATATAACATGCAATTCCATTGTCCAGATATAAACTCTGCAGTTCTTTCATTCTTTCATCTGTCATATCCCCGTGGTCTACGTATTCATACTGTTTTCCAAGCTGTTCCCATTTCGAGGTTCCCATACGATGGAATTTCAGAAGGTTGATTTCAAAAAGATCCAGCCTCTTCATAAACTCGATCAATTTCATTGCATTTTCATCACTATCATTATAATCATGGATCGTCGGCTGACGAAGTACCAGACGTCCATTCCATGGGGATTTTACCAAAGCCTCTATGTTAGAAAGAATCAATTCATTTCCGACGCCCGTCCCCCACTTATGAGCCTCTGCATCCATATTCTTCACATCAATAAAAGCGAAGTTAATATTTGTTAATATCTTTAAAAAGTTTTCTTCCGTTGCAAAGCCGCTCGTCTCAATTGCCGTATGTATCTGTGACTTCTTACATTCCATCAGCACATCATACAGAAAATCGTGATGCATAAGCGGATCGCCACCTGAAAACGTAACACCGCCCTCGGAACCCCAGTTACTAAAATCCCGTTTTAATATTTTCATCAGACCGTCTACTGTGTACTCTTTTACACACTGTTTCAAGGCATTGTTCGGACATATGCTTATGCACTCAAAGCTCTCGCAGTCTTCACAAATGGACCATGTTATGCTAGGTTTCCCATTCTCATCGAATTTGATAGAGTCCTTGGGGCATGTATTTCTACATGCCCTGCAACCCTTATCATACTTACATACTTTCTCTGCAAACATTATATGTTTTTTTCTTTTCCAGCTTTCCGGATTGGCACACCATCTGCACTCAAGCGGACAGCCTATGAAAAATACATTCGTCCTGCAGCCCGGTCCATCATGCACGGAATAGCTTTGAATATCGAAAATTAATCCATTCTTTTCCATATATGGCTTCCTTAATTAATTATTTTTTATTTTTTGTAGTTTTCGCAGCTAAATGCTCCACATGTTGAATAAGCCCAGTTTTCTTTGCAGAATCCTTTGCATGTTCCGATTCCGTATTTATCAGGATTTTCAAAATTCTGGCAGTTTCCGCAAGCCGGAGCTGCTTCAAACTTCGGGCAGGCATCGCTTCCCTCGCCATCGATCGGAACGATCACTTTTGAAAGTGCACACATACCTTTTTCGCAGTCAAGATTTATATAATTTACACAGTTGTTATGTTTCATGATTCTACCTCCATCTCTCTCTTTTTTTATGCTTCGTCGTATTCTGTTCTAAAGATAACCTCATCCTGAATTGCCTTACCGATTTCACACCAGTACTGTGTAAATCCAGCAACACGAACCATCAGGTCACGGTAAGATTCTGGTTTCTTCTGAGCAGCTCTCAGAGTATCGGAACCTACGATGTTGAACTGTACGTGGAATCCACCCTTACGCATGTAAGCACGGATAACATCCAGAAGCTTTCTTGTTCCAGTTAATCCCTTAACAGCCGTCGGATGAATCTTTAAGTTCATCTGTGAGTTCTGGCACATAGAATGATCATATACTGTAGCAGATTCAAATACTGCATACATACCATTCTTATCCGTTCCTGGTGCTGCAGATGCAGATGCGTCTGAATAAGTTGTTCCCGCAAGTCTTCCGTCTGCTGTTGCCAGTGTAATGAATCCCTGAGGACCATGTGTGGATACAGAAATCTGGCACATATACAACGGTTTGCCGTAGTAAGATCTGATAGTAGGTATGTATTCTTTCATACGCATTTCGTAATCTACTAAGAGCTCATCTACATATCTTTCTGCATTGCCATACTTCGGCGCATTTATACATGCTGCGAAAATCTTTTCATATTTCTCAGCCTGATCTGTACTCTCTCTGAAGTCAGGTGAGAATACGCCTGTCTCATAAGCTGTCTTGAAGCCGAAGTTGTTAATCATTGCGTCTGTCATTTCTTCCAGTGTGAATGCTTTGTCATCAAATACATTCTTCTTAATAGAAGCAAGCGCATTGATAAATGTAATAGTTCCGCAAGACTCAAAGTTAATTGTTGCGTTGTATTTTGCTCCACAGTTTCCAATATGCTGTCCGTTTGTGAAGAAGCCGCCCTTAAGCAGAGAAGCTACTGCCGGCATATTGTATTTTCTCCAGATATCCATCTGCAGGTTGTTAATCTTGTTAACGATCTGATTGCTAAGATCCAAATATTTATACCACAGATCTACCATCTTCTCGTAGGAATCAATCTTTTCGTTGTGAGGTGGGAATACCTCTTTGCCTGTTCTTGCATCAACACCGTTTGTCAGCACGAGCTCGAGAATCTTAGGAAGTGCTGTAAAGTGGATACCTGTTCCACATGTCGGAGAAGCTCCGCCAGGAACCATCGTAACTTTACCATTGTAGTTCAACGGTGAGAATGTTCCAGGAGATGACTCAAGACATCCGCCAAGGCACCATGCCCTTGCTTCAACAACGCCCATTCCCTCTGGTCCATACTGTCTCATCATGAAGTTCATACCTGTCTGGTTGTTCATCCATGCCGGATATCCCATACCAAGTTTTGTACAGCGAGCACACTTCATCAGGAAGTCTTCAGGAGTTTTCTCATCATACAGTACACTCAGTGTAGGCTGTGGAGTCTGAGCTCTCATACCCGCTTCAACGATCAGGTACTCTAACGGAGTAACTGCTGTAAGGCCATCGTATCCCAGGCCGCCCATTGACAGGTTGTTGAATGTATTTCCGGAAAGAACACCACCGGATACACCAGCTGATGCGAAACATTCGATACATGTAATCTTAATTCTGTATAACTCAAGAAGTTCGATGATATCTTCATCTGTTGCAACTCCATCCTGGATATCTTTCTCATAGAATGGCTGCAGAACCTGTCCGAGACGTCCGATAGACTGTCCTGACTGAGGATCTTCGTTTACAACGCCATAGTGTAAGCAAAGAGTCATCTGAAGAGCTTCACGGAATGTAGCTGGAGCCTTATGAGCGATATTTCCCATAACCTCTGCGATTTCTTCGTAATTCTTCTTGAATTCCGGATCCGGCTCACGTGCTGCAAGATCTTTTGCTTTGTCAGCATAGTTCTGGCACCACTGGCTTAAACCTTTACATACTTCTTTCATTGCTGCGTAATAGTATCCACGGCTCATGCCAAGAACACCGTCATCGCCTGCTTCACCCATGAACTCTGCGATCTTCTCATCACACAGTTCCATGATTCCATCGAAACCATACTGTAATGGCAGGTAGTAGTTCATAACTTCACGTCCCTGAGGAATTGCGAAGGAATCGAACATAACAACTACTGAATCCATAACTTTCTCGAACTGATCATATCCAGGAAGCATCTTTCCATATTTTGTGCTGATATCTTCTACTGAAATTCCATCCCAGTATTTTGATACTTTTACAAGTACAGGAATATCTTCTTTTCTCATACCAAACTTCTTAGCAAGAGAAACGATCTCACCGTAACTTTCTGTTACGTTACCGCCGCCGGCGCCAACCTGAGAAACAGCATCTGCTGAACTCTCTGCTGGAGCATCAACTTCGTTCATAAGAGCTTCAGCCTGAGCATTGAAGAAACTTGCTGTAACCCATGGGAATGGGAATGCGCCACGAACGTTTTTACATTTGTTCATTACGAGTTTTTCCCAAGGAAGGATAGTCGGTGTTGTATGAGCATATCCGCCTGCAACCGCTTTAGCTCTTCTAACCTCAATAAGGTCACCATCGTTCTCCCACCAGATTCTGTTGTACCAGTATGGAGTTTCCATATCTGCTGATACCTTTAATGTGTAATAAACTTCCATTAATTTTTTAAAACGTTCACTTGGTTCCGGAATATCGGCTTCTGTAGCATCATCAACTGCCGCCGTATCAATACCCCGCTGTTTTAAGATTTCCTGTACTTTACTTTCGTTTGAATTCATGTTTTTTCCTCCTTTTCAATCTTGAATTCGTTGTTATAGCCATCTTAACTCTCTTTTAGGGTTAATCGTTAGTGCACATTGCACACCTTTGAAAAATTCTAATTTTCTTTTTGCATTTCTCTCAACCCCGCTGATTTAGCGCGTTGCAAGGGTGAAGCAGTGAATTTCGAAGGCATTTTACGATATTGGACATTTCAGCACTTTAACCTATAAAACGAAGGAAATCTACCTGGGATCCCAGCAAAGTTTACAAGTCCTGTATCATGAAGAAAAAGGGAAGGAATGCCACAATACATGTGGGATTCCTTCCCCTTTTAACCTGAGCGCAGAAACCGGGATCTCATTCCCTTTGGTATGCTTACGTTCTCACTTTTTTAATATACCTATTTTTCTTCTGCCATTTCTGCCTTTTCACTGGAATCAGCAGCTAATACTGCAGGTATTTCTTCCGCTTTCTGGTTTCTTACCGTTTTACCGGCTTTTTCACTCTCAATGTTAGGATTCACATTCAGATTTACTTTTCCTTCCTCCATACAGATGTATACATCATCTCCCGGAAGGATATCGCCTGAAAGCATTCTTTCTGCCACTACATCTTCTACTTCTGACTGGACAGCTCTCTTCAGAGGTCTTGCGCCGTACTGCAGATTTACATACTTCTCTACCAGGTACTGTTTCACATCCTCGCCAACATGAACTGTAATCCCCATGCCATCACACCGAGCCGTCAGATCCTGGATCAGCAGACTGACAATTTCGTTCATATCCTCATCGTTCAGCTTTCTGAAGACGATGATATCATCTATACGGTTCAGGAATTCAGGACGGAATACATGCTTGATCTCGGACAGAATCTCGTTCTTAATCTCTTCATTGCTTCCCTGGTCACTCTCATTTCCAGTCTTAAAGCCAAGTTTGCGGTGTATATCGTGGTTCTGGACGCCGGCATTAGAGGTCATAATTAAAACCGTATTCTTAAAACTTACCCTTCTGCCCTTCGCATCCGTCATATGACCATCTTCCAAAACCTGAAGCAGCATATTAAATACGTCCGGATGGGCCTTCTCAATCTCATCAAATAAGACGACAGAGTAAGGATTTCTACGTACCTTCTCGCTCAGCTGGCCGCCGTCTTCAAATCCTACATATCCCGGAGGGGAACCAATCATCTTGGCTACGGAATGCGGTTCCATATACTCGGACATATCAAGGCGGATAAATGCATCCGGCTTATCAAACATAAACTCTGCCAGTACCTTGCTCAGTTCTGTCTTGCCAACTCCTGTCGGTCCTAGGAACAGGAAAGAACCTATCGGCCTGTTCGGGTTCTGTATACCAGCGCGCCCTCTGCGCATTGCTTTAGCAATAGCCTTAACGGCCTGCTGCTGTCCAACGATCCTCTCTCCGATCATCTCTTCCAGCTTCAGCAGGCGGGTGCCTTCATCGGCATTTACCTGCATAATCGGGATTCCGGTCCACTGTGAAACGGTACGAGCAATCTCATTGGCACCAATCTCAGTCACTGCCTCTTCTGCCGGACTATCTTCCCCCGCTTCCAGTTCCGTACCGTCGGATCTGTCCAGGCATACAGCTGCGGCAGTTTCATCGATTAAATCCAGCGCCTTATCCGGAAGATAACGGTCATTGATATAGCGTTTGGATAATTCTACAGCGGCTTCTAATGCCTCAGGCAGGAACTTCACCGAATGGTGCTTCTCATACCTGTCGATTACGCCATTCAGAATTGCCAGGCTTTCCACCTCGGACGGCTCTTCCACCTGAATCGGCTGGAAGCGCCGTTCAAGCGCAGCATCCTTCTCAATATACCTGCGGTATTCCTCTGTGGTCGTCGCACCAATGACCTGTATCTCTCCCCGTGCCAGACACGGCTTCAGAATATTCGCAGCGTCAATTCCGCCCTCTGTTCCCCCGGCTCCTACAATCGTATGAATCTCATCTATGAACAAGATTACATTTCCTGATTCGGTAATTTCCTGAATAATATGCTTTAAGCGTTCCTCAAAGTCTCCCCTGTATTTGCTTCCTGCAACAACGCTTGCCAGGTCAACTGCAACAACTCTTTTATGCTTCATAATCCCCGGAACTCTTCCCTCAGCGATAGCAAGAGCAAAGCCCTCTACAATTGCTGTCTTCCCAACTCCAGGTGCCCCAATCAGACAGGGGTTGTTCTTTCCCCAGCGGCAGAGCGACTGAAGAAGCCTGCGGCTCTCGTTCTCCCTGCCAATCAATGGGCTTAACTTCCCTTCCCTCGCCATCTCTGTCAGATCACGTCCAAACTGATCCAGAAGCTCCGTACGCTTGTGGATGGAGTTTGTCTTGGACTCATCCAATTTTGCCAGGCCGATTTTCTTCCGCTTCATCTCTGCGATCATATCTACATATATGGCTGAAGTATTCACCTGTGCGGCTTTAAAAAACCGCGTAACGGAAATAGTCTCGTCCTGTAATATTGCCAGTAAAATATGCTCTGCCCCGGTCAGCTCTGCCTGGAACCACGCGGCCTGCTTATGGCTTTTGTCCAGGATCTTGGTGCATTCCGGAGAATAACTCCAGGCCGTCTGCAGAATCGTAAGCCCGGTTGACGGTACCCACTCTTCAATCATCGCTGTTACCAGTTGTTCATCTAATCCGTTCCGCTTTAATACTGTCTGTGTAATACCGCTTTTTACCTTGGTCAGCCCCAACAGAATGTGTTCTGTTCCTACAGTGACCTGCCCCATGTTCTTTGCTGCTTCTGCCGCAATTGCAAGGACTTCTCTGGCGGTATTATCATAATAGGGACGCATATCTATCACCTCACTTTACTTTTTTCAAACAGTCGCAGCCTCCACAGCATATTCTGATACAAAGTCCATTGCTTTTCTTGTTAAAATGTCCTTTTTCAAACGCCGTTCCTCTGCACCCTGCATGATTTCCCTAATCTTCTTCTCATCCAAAGGATATCTCATAGTTAACTTCTTAATCTCGGTGTCTACATCCTGTTGTGTCACAGTAATGTTCTCTTTTTCCGCGATCGCCTCCAGGATCATTTTCCCTTTCAGCTGACTCTTAGCTATCCCCTGCATCTTCTTTACCAAGGCTTTCTCATCTGTTTTGGAAGCCTCATAATACTGTTCGATAGACAGGCCCTGCTGGGTTAAACGAAGCGCATACTCCTCGGTCATTCTTTTCGCTCTTTCATTCACACTGCTTTCAGATACCTTTGCCTTCGAGCTTTCAACCAATATTTTCATGAGGTAATCTTCTTTTTCTCTTCCCTTCAGCTGCGCAGGAAACTCTATTCCCTTATACTGACCAAGAACTACATCTTTCATATGCACCTACTCCTTCTCTTCCTCAATTGACCTGATACTGTCAACCGCTGGTTCATAAATACTTAAATTCGTCATCTTGCACCGCTCCATCATCTGTACGGCTTCTTTATATTTAGCCAGGCATTCTTCCCACTTTTCAAGCTTTTCTAAAAGCCTTGCCTTCTCATAAATGATAACTGCAATTGCATGATTCCGCTCCTGGATCCAATTCCTTGTAACCGCCGCAATCCCGTCTTCATCCACATCACCGCCGCCGCACATAACACATCCCGGATCCGGCATAGCTGACTGTTTCACTTCCTGTTCCTTATGATCTAAATATACCTGTAAATCTTCGTAGTTGTCAAGTTCATAATAGCTGGCAATGTCCTGATAAAACTTCTTCTGATCTAATAACATGGCACTTTCCGCTCCTTTCTATACTTATTTTCAGTATAGCCACAATATTTAAAATTACTTAGTGAATATTGCACACTTGGCGGGTGGGGGGCGCCTGCCAGGGAGGGAGACGGGGGCGGAGGGAGGCGTACAGCCTGTTTGAGATTGACCAGTCCGCGCACTAAACAGCAGTAAGAGGAAACACGCAAAATCAGCCGGCTCCATACGCATTCACCGCCTGCTCTGATGAGCAGACGGCTCTGGCGTATTCAAAAGTTGATTCGGTATCAACTTTTGGCCGGCTGATTTTGCGTGTTTCCTCTAACTGCTGTTAAGCTTGCTCTATGCACTTTGTCCAGTTTCAGGACATAGGTAAGTAAAAAGTTTCAGGACATAGGTAAGTCCAAATGTTAAACTATACAGAAATAA
>NZ_WKZK01000087.1:0-15237 GCF_009680135.1 Eubacterium sp. BIOML-A2 | reverse complement strand
ATTCTGAAGCATGACGTGCCGATTGCTCCCGGATTTGCTTTTGTCGACAACCAGGGTGACCAGAAGACCGCGATTATCTGTATCGAAGGACAGAAGTTTGGCGGGGCACCTGTAAGCCTGAACCTGAAACTGGATGTAATCGACAGCCCGAACTCCGGCGGAATCAGCGTTGACGCCGTTAGATGCTGTATGCTTGCAAAAGACAGAGGGATGGCAGGCGCTATCGAAGAGCCAAGCTCCTATTTCATGAAACACCCGCCGGTACAGCATCCGGACGATCAGTGCCGTGCCATGCTGGAAGACTTTATCGCTGGTAAATAGACATATTGACTCCTTCACTTTAGAATTCTGCAGTCAGTGAACCATATGGGTATTGTTTCATATATGGAACCTGGTGCAGGGTCAGGTATCCGGCAGCCCGCTAGCATCCGCTGCCGGATATTTGAGCAAATCATGCTGCAAAATTGCAAGATTGTAACAGTTCAGGCAAGCCTGAACTGTTACACATCCAGCCCATTCAAGTTCGCCTACGGCGAATGGCTGGATGTCTGCAGCCACTATGTTTTCGTACGGTCTGCGCAGTAAATGCGCAGACCTTTCTGAACTACTACACAAGATTGTACCTCTGCAATTTTGCAGCATTTTTAACGAAAAACAAGAAAACCGGGGAGGTAACTCATGATAAAATTAGCACCTTCAATTCTTTCTGCTGATTTTGCAGAACTCAGGAAAGAGATCACAGTCTTACATCTCTCTTCCGCAGATTATATACATATCGACGTTATGGATGGTATGTTTGTACCCAATATTTCACTCGGCCTGCCCGTCATCCAGTCCATACGAAGATATACCGACAAGCCTTTTGATGTCCATTTGATGATTGAGGAGCCTTACCGCTATATAGACGACTTTGTAAAAGCAGGCGCCGACATCATTACCGTACACGCAGAGGCATGCCGCCATCTGCACCGGACCATCCAGGCCATTAAAAACCACGGAATAAAGGCCGGTGTTGTCCTGAATCCGGCCACCCCTCTTTCTTCTATAGAATATGTACTCGAAGATGTGGATATGGTGCTTCTTATGACTGTAAACCCAGGATTCGGCGGCGCTTCCTTTATCCCCAATGTGCTTCCCAAGATAACACGGCTCCGCAGCATGATCGATGAGGTGGGGCTTTCCGCAGATATCGAAGTCGATGGGGGTATCAAACTGGACAATGTAAAAGATGTCATACAAGCCGGTGCAAATGTAATTGTGGCAGGCTCCTCAGTATTCAACGAAGATATTTCCACGAATATTGAGAATTTTTATAAAAAATTTAAGGAGGCAACTCATGAATAAACAAAAACTCCAGCAGATTGCGAACGAAGTGCGCAAGGGAATCGTCACTTCTGTTCACAGTGCGAAAGCAGGCCATCCGGGCGGATCTCTTTCTGCCGCAGACCTGTTTACCTATTTATACTTTGAAGAGATGAACATTGATCCCGAGAATCCAAAGGATCCGAAACGGGACCGTTTTGTTCTTTCCAAAGGACACACGGCTCCGGGCCTGTATGCCACGCTCGCACACAGAGGATATTTTCCGGTAACCACACTTACCACGCTCCGGCAGATCGGCTCCATCTTGCAGGGACATCCGGATATGAAACACATCCCCGGCGTGGATATGTCCAGCGGTTCCCTGGGGCAGGGCGTATCCGCTGCCGTTGGCATGGCACTTGCGACAAAATTAAGCAAGGCGTCTTACCGCACCTATACCCTGCTGGGTGACGGAGAGATTCAGGAAGGCCAGGTATGGGAGGCTGCCATGCTGGCCGGACACCATAAGCTGGATAATTTGGTCGTAATCGTCGACAACAACGGCCTTCAGATTGACGGGGCAATCGACGATGTATGCTCCCCGTATCCCATTGATAAGAAATTTGAATCCTTCAATTTCCATGTAATCAACGTAGACGACGGCAATGATTTCGACCAGTTGAAAGCAGCTTTTGACGAAGCTAAGACTACCAAGGGAATGCCCACCGCAATCGTGATGAAAACCGTAAAAGGAAAAGGTATTTCCTTTATGGAAAATCAGGCTTCCTGGCATGGAACCGCACCAAACGATGAGCAATACGCAATTGCTATGGAAGAATTAGAAAAGGCAGGTGAGACATTATGTCAGAAGTAAAGAAAATCGCTACCCGTGAAAGTTATGGAAACGCACTTGTTGAACTTGGCAAAGAACATGAAGAAATCGTAGTTCTGGATGCAGACCTTGCTGCTGCAACTAAAACAAGCATTTTTAAGAAGGCTTTCCCTGAAAGATTTATCGACTGTGGGATTGCAGAAGGCAATATGATCGGTGTGGCCGCAGGTCTGGCTGCTGCCGGAAAAGTACCGTTTGCAAGCTCCTTTGCCATGTTCGCGGCAGGCCGTGCCTTTGAGCAGGTGAGAAACTCCGTGGGCTACCCGCACCTGAACGTAAAGATCGGCGCCACCCATGCCGGTATATCCGTAGGAGAGGACGGAGCTACACATCAGTGTAACGAGGATATCGCGCTAATGAGGGCAATCCCGGGTATGGTTGTGATCAATCCAGCCGATGACATAGAGGCCCGCGCCGCAGTAAAAGCCGCATATGAATACGAAGGTCCCGTATATCTCCGTTTCGGACGCCTGGCAGTACCCGTAATCAATGACAGACCTGACTACAAATTTGAACTTGGAAAGGGGATCACACTCAGGGACGGCAGGGATGTCACCATCATCGCTACCGGACTGTGCGTTTCTGCTGCCCTTGAAGCCGCTGAAAGATTCTCCCAGGAAGGTGTTCAGGCCAGGGTCATCAATATCCACACAATCAAGCCCCTGGATGAAGAACTTGTCATCAAAGCTGCAAAGGAAACCGGTAAGATCGTCACAGTAGAGGAACATTCCGTCATCGGCGGGCTTGGAAGTGCGGTATGCGACTGTCTGAGCGAAAACTATCCCGCCAGTGTACTGAAAATAGGTACGAATGATGTGTTTGGGGAATCCGGCCCGGCGGTAAAACTGCTTGCAAAATATGGGCTTGATGCCGACGGAATCTATACGAAGATTAAGAGATATCTTTAAAGATTAGAGCACGGAACAAGTTGCACTAAGCCGCAAACTGATGCAATGTTGGATGCGTGTGTATTTTACTTTGGGCGGGAAATCCGCCAGCCAGGGTGCTCCCCTACATGGCAAAGCACCTTTTTGAATGTAACAGAGCGTGTCTGAAAATTATTTGCTGCAAGATGTTGCCCTGCTTCACGGGATATTGCGGCAGTAAATTTTCAGACGCGCTCTGATCTTACCTGTCATTTCTGTAATTATATTTGCTGTAGAATATTCCATCTATTTGGATCTCTGTTTTATCCTTATCAACAAGATACAGAACAATATAGTTATCTACAGGCATTCTTCTGTACCCTAAGGACCTTAGCCGCATATCATTGGTATATTCGTACATTTCAGGATTTAAACAAAGCTGATCATACTTTTTTTCTAGTGTATTCAAAAAGTCGGTTGCAGCTTTTGAATTCCGAAGCTTAAGTGTCATATATTCTATAATCTCTTTGAGCTGCAGACGTGCTTCTTCTGAAATCTTTAGTTTATAAGCCATATTCATCCTTTAAATCCCGAAGCACTTCATATCCATCATGTACTGACCCATTGTCGAATTGATCCCGGGAGATTTCCAATGTTTTGTATATATTGTTCAAGTACATATTTCGTTCATAGGCTTCCATACTCATAATCACCATATCACCATAGCCATTCTTTGTTACAAAAATAGGTTCATCTGACTTATGGCACAATTCTGAAACTTCACTTGTATTTTTTAAGTCTTTGATAGGTATAATCTGAGGCATAAAATCAACTCCTTTCTTTATAGTATAATTATACCTTAATAATCCCATAATTGCAAAAGAATTATACCATATATCAGACCATGGTTTCTGCCATTGTTACTGTGCACACCCTGCGGGTGTGCACAGTAACGGCATCTGCCCATTTAAAGTCGCCTACGGCGATGGGTGCTATGCGCCAGTGGCGCATGTTAAGCACGAACCGAAGCGGAGCAAAGACCAGATGCCCCGAGACCATCACTTCATCGGCTCTGATGCCGTGCAGCGAGGTGCACGGCACGGTCTGAACAGTAACCTGCCATTTTACTGTATCGGATTATGCGGAGCTTCCCCCCGAAAAACTTTCAGGACTGACTCTGCGGTCATGACCGATGTCTCTTCACAGTTTTCATATGTTTCAGCTGCTATATGGGGTCCTGCGATATAGTTATCGAATCCAAAGAGCGGATTCTGCAGATCTACCGGCTCGCTTTCAAACACATCTGTTGCCAATCCTCCGATTTTCCCGCTCTTCATTGCATCTGCCGCGGCTTTTTCATCTACGATGCTGCCTCTTGCGGTATTCACTATGAGTACGCCGTCTTTCATTTTTTTGATATTTTCTTCCCCGATCAAATGAAACGTCTCATTCGCAGCCGGCAGATGTATGGACAGGATGTCTGATTCAGCCAGCACTCTGTCCAGAGCAGCTATTTCTACGCCTAGCTTTTCAGCCGCCTCAACGTTTGGATACTTATCATACGCCAGCATTGATGGATGGAAACCTCCAAGCTTTTCTGCTGTACTTCTTGCAATTGCGCCAAAACCCAAGAAGCCGACTGTCCTGCTCTTCATTTCGTGGAACATGGGGCGGGTCCATTCGCCCTTCCTGACCGATTTGTTTAGCTCAGGAACCCGTCTGAGCAACGCCAGCATCAGCGCCATGGCCTGTTCCGCTACGGCGGAGGAATTAATTCCCGGACAATTGCAAACGGTAATCCCATGTTTTTTCGCTGCCTCCAGGTCAAAGTTGTCCACGCCGACTCCGAACCGGGCTAATACCTTTAGGCGTGGAGCAAGCTGAAAGATTTCTTCATTCCATGTGTCCACTCCTGCAATAACCCCGTCCACATCCCCCACTATGGCTTTCAATTCTTCAGAAGTGTACGGCCTTCCATGGGGGTTTTCTATAATCTCACAGCCCGCTTCCTCCAGAATCTGTTTTCCGGGCCGGCAATACCTCGAATAATTGGTTGCTGTTACTAATACTTTCATATCTGCTCCTCTCCCAATATGCTCCGCCTGATATAATCCGTCAGGCGCATGAGCTGCTCTGTCTCTGATATTGCCGTTGCATTCAGAAGAGAAGCATCCTTCGTTCTTGTATGTATAGAGGCAAAGTTTCCGAGCAGCTTCTGAAAGTACTTTGCATTCACCGGGTAGACCTGGCGTTCTATCAAAGAGGCGGTTGTAAGAAAATCGGCGATTTCCCTGGATTTCTCCGGGTTTGTTTCATAATTGCCGCAAAGCCATGCATACAGATCCAAATGGAAGTTGGCCATAACTCCGCTAAATCCGCTTGCCCCCATCTGCAGTGTTTCCAGCAGTGTGGAGGAGTTGGCATTGAAGAGTTTCAGGCTGCTGCCCTTCACGGCCTCCAGTTTCTTTCTGATGATTTCCTTATCGCAGCTTGTATCCTTGATAAAATAGAACCTTCCGCTGTCTGCACACCACTTCAGAAGTTCGGGTGAGATAATCCGTTTGTAGGGGTATGGGCATTCGTAGAATCCGAGCGCCATATCTGACGGCAGTTTTTCCAGCAGCTTTTCCAGGTTTTCAAGCCATACTTCATCGCTCTTTTCCTCCGCAGCAAGACGGTTTGTCAGCAGGATAACCGCATCCACACCTGTCTCTGCGATCCGATTAAGCTCCTCTGCCTGTGCCTCTATGGTATCGGATATATGGCCGGATGCCACCACCGGTACTCTGCCCGCTGCTTTTTCTTTGACAAAACGCGCAATCTCTACTCGTTCTTCCAGAGACAGGAAAAACATTTCGCTGGACTGGCAATCTGCAAACAGGCCTGCCGCACCGCTGGCAATATACCATTCCACCAGCCTTCCCAGTGAATCATAATCTACTTTGTTCTCTTCTGTAAACGGAGTCAGCATCACGGGATACACTCCATCCGGAAATTTCTTGTTCATTTTCTATTCCTCCTCATCTTTTACCAGCCAGTACAGCGGAGCCGACAAAATGCCCATCTCCTCAAGCCGGTATTCATATGTCCATTTATTTCCACGGGTCCTCCACAGGTTCGGACCGTACCACGTTTCCGTCCGGTCTGCGTTATGTACCGGGCCAAATGCATTGGCGCGGTTTCCAAACACCCGGATACATATCTTGTGCTTCCCTGCCCTGACCTTTCCCAGGTTCATCCTGTAAGGTGCATATATCAGGTTTCCTTTTTTTTCTCCATCTACTTCAATCTGCAGAAGTGCGCCGCGGTATCTCGAAATCTCTGTCCACAGCTCTCCCTCTTCTGTCTCCACAGAGGTCTCATAGACAAGATTCCCTGCATAAAAAGGCAGGCCCTGTGTTACATAATCCCCATAATATATTGCTCCCGGATATGCCGTCAGCCGTTTTTTCCTTCCTGACACCTTTACGCCAAACCGCCCCAGAAGCCAGCACCATTCTACATTTGTTTTCTCGCCAAAGGGCATATGCAGCTCCAGAAGGTTCTCTCCTTTTTGTATACGGCCAAGATAGATCCTGCGGATGCTCTGATCCACATACCACCCCCGGTCTTCATTGCCGCACGGATGTCCATTCAAATAGATCTGCATTTTTTCCGGATGCTCCAGCGCCAGACATACATCCTCTATCGCAATCTCTGCATCTATCCGGAAACGCAGCCTCAGTCTGTGAGCGCCTTCATCTTCCCCCTGCTTCAGCCATGGCTGCGCCAGAGCCTCCATGCGGAGGGGATAGCCCAGCGCCTTCCGGAAGCGGTTGTCTGCCCGGAGCAGTTCCTCCTCCGGCTGCCATTCCCCATCGTCAAATGCATACTCCGCCAGGTCAAGCAGACAGCAGTTCTCCTCTTCCAATGAAAATTGCTCCGGCTCAGGAAGCAGTTTCTTTGCCTCATCAGGACAGATACCGCACTCGTTTTTCAGGAATGGGGGTGTCTCTGCCGTGTCTGCCTCCACGTATCTTCCCGGCGCCAACCGGTATAGAAGGCTG
Organism: Eubacterium sp. BIOML-A2; assembly: GCF_009680135.1. Lineage (NCBI taxonomy): Bacteria > Bacillati > Bacillota > Clostridia > Eubacteriales > Eubacteriaceae > Eubacterium > Eubacterium sp. BIOML-A2. Next base: position 8,131 of record NZ_WKZK01000087.1, on the reverse strand, counting down.
TCATGGGCTGAAACATACGCCGTAATAATGGTTTTTCCGTTTTCATAGCGTGCCGCAGACTCAGTGATTCTCCCTCTTAAAGTATCATACAAGCTGGGACGGTACTCTCCCTTTATCTCAATAGTCAGTCTTTCGGTATAAGTAATATCCTCATTTACCGGCTTATTGACATGACATAGAAACAGCCATTCGGCCCCCTTGTCCACACGCATCTGGTAAAACATGTTTTTTGCCCGCTTCTGATTTTCCCGGTGTTTCATCCTGGTGGGATCTGCCCTCTCTGCATTTTCTGTAAACAAATCAATGTCGCGGCAGGACTCCAGGGAATTCAGAAGGCTTTCCCGCTGAAAGGGAATGACTCCGCATTCCTCCGCCAACCGCCGTATGTCCACATTTTCTCTGCCTTCCATACAGGAGGGCGCTGTTCCCAGAAAGAGAATTCTGCCCCCCTTGGAATGGAACTCCTGCAGTCTTTTATAGGTATGCTTCCGCAATGTTACGCAGCCGGGCACCACGATCACCTCATATGTGCCTTCTCCAACCTGAAAGTTTGCTGCATGACCGTCTCCCTGGAAAGTATGGCTGTAAATATCTGCAGTTTCTAACATCCGCTTCCCGGCTTTTACCTCAGCAGCATCTCTTAACTGCCCGTCAAGTTCCTGCAGCATGGACTCCGATATAAAATCAAAATCTATCAGCCCGTACAGCAGCCAGGATATGATATTTTCAAATTGTGTGTCGAGCGTCTCGCGGATATCCGCATTATGGGATTGGCATCCCCAGCAGATCCAGTAGGACTCAATGGGGTGTATGACACCGACTCTTACCTTTGCTCTTCCCCTGGTCAGAGCCGTATTTAATCTTGCAAAATGATTCTCCACTTCGCGGTATTCTTTGTACCACGGAGACTGATACCCAATACTTGCCGGATAATCCCGCTTTGCCTCCCCTTCCATGGAAACCCACGTCAGATGAGGAACTCTCAGTGTCACCCCCAGCGCCGCCTGCCAGTCTCCGGCCAGTTTATGGTTCCGGAAATCGAAGGTCCACCCGGTCACCCCGTAGATCTCACTCATCACGCCCGCGCGCCCCATCTGACGGGCTACACTCTGGGCCTGCTTTGCCGTGGAAAGTTCTCGTCTGTCGCACAGCATATCAATTCCCGGTATTCCAAAATTCATCATAGGGCGCATGGCCTCCCCCACTGCCATGGTCTGTGAATGCAGAGTCCATTCATTCATCATATGTCCGGTCAGCGCGATTCCATGTTTCCGGCACCATTCCCCCACATGATCCCCGAACGCTTCCGAGAACCGTTCGCATACATGACGGTGATAGAGATACCGGATTTGAGAGTAACCATTACCTTTTTTGTCCCAGATTAGTTCCGGAAGACCTGACAATATGGAGATCCCGTATTCTTTCTTAAATGTTTCCTCAAAGTCATCTGTGAAAGGCAGGATGACCGCTTTTTTCTGAAAGGGATCTTCCAGTCTTTCTTTATGCGCAGTCTGCGGTTCATCCGTAAATATGGCCGGTATCACTGTACCAAAGTCATCCTGAAAGCGCCGGTAATATTCTTCATGGGTGACTTCCAGGAATCTGTCGATGGCCGACTTGTCCAGCGTATTTACGTAGGACTGATTATTAAACCAGGGGGTATTTCCGGAAACTTCCAGCCATGCACACCAGATTTCACCGTCCAGAGGGTCTTCCACACATTCGTAAGATTCCAGCATACCCTTGGCGTCCAGTGTGATCCTGTAATATCCCAGCAGTTTGCGGCTTCCGCTTCTGACCGCCTTCGCTGCGGCCATATACCCGTCCTGCTGCTCTTCCGCCATCTCGTAAGGCTCGAAGACAAGAAAACGCATGCGGTACTTTTCTTCCCTTGTAACGATTCCTCCTGCCGTACCGGAAGGCCAGCGATCCTCATCGTACAGCCAGCACAGAAGTCCTTCCTGCTTCATCTTATCTTTGCAGGCCAATACCGCTTCAAAAAACGCGTCTCCCAGATAAGGGGTATCCAGCCCTACCCGGCAGTGAATATGTGCGCCTCCCATTCCCATTTCGCTGAACTGGCTGATCTGGGAAAGGAGAACTTCCTTGTCCAGCCTGCAGTTCCATGCCCAAAAAGGGGCCCCACGGTACTGTGCCGGAGGATTTTCAAATAATTCCGGATCCAGTGTATCTTCATTTGATCTATTATAAAGCATTGCTATACCTCGCCATTTTATAAAGGAGGGCGTCTCAAGATCTTTTGGGACGCCCTCCCCGTATTAGAGCATGCTTGAGAATTCATTGCCGCAATATGCCACGCCCGTTCCTGTCTTTTATTTTACCTGCTCAAATTTGGACTCCATAGCCTTGGTAACGTCCGCCGCGTCAGCCTCTCCTGCAATCACTTCCTGGAATTTGGCAGTCAGTTCATCGCTGACACCGCTCGGCCATGCGTTGTTCAGATTGTAAATCGTGGACAGACCGTCGTATCTTGTCATGTATTCCTGAATCATCTCACGTTCGTCAGAGAGGCTATTGTGTACAGGGATGTTATCGTTTGACTCTGCCCATGCCTCGAACAGAGGAGTGCCTTCTGTAAACCAGTAGCTCATCACTGCCTTTACCGCGTCCTCATGGCCTTCATTGGCGCCTGCAAAGATACCTTCGGCCGGAGTCAGGTTGTATACCAGTTCCTCGTCCTTCTCGTTGGATGGAAGCATGAATATACCTCTTTCAAATTCTGACGCGCCATCCGCCATCAGCGCCTCCCAGCCAAAGCTTCCGTCAAATGTCATTGCCGCTCTGCCATCGATAAATGCCTGTCTTGCCTGGTCATGGGACAGCCCCAGCGTATCCGCCATCACATATCCGTTGTCATACAGATACTGGTATTTTTCAATCGTATCAACCCATCCCGCATCGGTAAACTTTGTCTCTCCTGTATAAAGCTGGTCGTCAAAGTCAGGGTTTTCATTGTAAATGCAGGATGCTCCCATCATGTAAGTGCCGAACTGGATCACATATGCATCCTTATCTCCCATAACGATAGGTGTAATACCCTTTGCTTTTAAGGCGTCACAGCATGCGATGAATTCATCCCAGTTCATCGGTACCTCGGATATCCCCGCTTCTTTGAACAGCTCCTGATTATACCAGGTTGTAAGGAAACTGGATCCCAAAGGAACCGCGTAATTCTTGTCGTCAAATGTAAAGGAATCCACCATATCTTCCCGGAAATCCCCGATGCATTCCAGGTCGCTCAGATCCAGGCAGTACCCCGCCTCTACCAAAGGTTCCGCCTGCTTGTCCGGCCACCACTCAAACATATCCGGGCCTTCGCCGCTTGCAAACTTCATCTGGATTGTAGATTTGTAGTTATCGCTCGGAAGTTCCTCCACTTCAATTTCTATATTAGGAAATTGTTTATTTACCATCTCGGGAAGTGTCTTATTATAAAATTCGTTTTCCCCGCCTGTTATAAACATAAAGTTAAGGGTTACGTCATCCCCGTCGTAGGTAAATGCCGGATCTGTGCCGGTGGACGCCTGCTCTGTCTTTTCGGTCTCTTTACTCGCCCCCGCCTCCTCTTTCTTTTCGTTTCCTGAGCAGCCTGTTAAGAGGGCTGTCCCTACCATACTCAGTACTAATAAACAACTGACTAACTTTTTCCTCATTTGATTTCTCCCTTTCATTTTATATTCAGCTATCCGCAGGTAACAGTTCAAGCTTGTCTGAATTGTTACATCTGCAAGTAACTTTTGTTACGTTTATCCTAGCACGGGGCCGGTAACTTTTTTGATGAATCTAAGTAACTTTTTATTGTATAGCGCATTCCTCAGGCCGGATGCCAAATACACCGCAGGCAGTCCGCCAGAAGATATCTTTCTCCCATTCCGGATGCCTCTCCAATATCGTGCGGTACTTGGCAAGCTCGGTCGGAATCTGCAGAGGGGAATCCGAGGAAAACATTACTTTTTTCCCATTAAGCGCGCGAAGCGCCTCGTAGGTCTCCCCGATCCCGCAGCCGCTTGGTTCCAGGCAGACCTGCTCATATTCCTGCGCCAGATGAATAGCCTGGGACGCATAAAAGCCGCTGCCCAGATGGGCAATCACCATTTTCACATCCGGATATAAGCCGGCCGCTTTTCTTAATTTTTCCGGGTCGGCAAAGGGGACCCCATACCCCGTGTGCACCATAACCGGCACCCCCAGTTTTCTGGCCGTCTCAAATACAAACAGCCCGTCCCTGGACTCCGGGTTCACTGCATGGCTGACCGGTGTAAGCTTCAGGCCGATGAATCCCAGTTCCTCTACGCAGCGCCTGGCTTCCTTTTCATATTCTTCGTGCCTGAAATGGGGATTTATCGAAGCCATCCCCCAATAATTCCTGTTATTCCGGCAGAACTGCCCTATTCTGTCATGGTACTGCCTTGTGACCTCCATATATGGCCTGCCGATGAAAGGCTGTACGATCCCGCCCGCAATTCCGTATTTCCGGTTATTCTCAAGCAGATCTTCTTCCGTATGCCTGCAGTCAAATATTACGTCCTCCCCCAAATGGGAGTGTGCATCCAATATCAAGAGCTTACCCTCCTGTTCTTCCTGTATTCCTGCGGAGTCTCACCGACAGACTTTTTAAATACCTTAAAAAAATACTTTGGATTCATATATCCGATCTCACTGGAAATATATTCAATACCGGCATCCGAATCCGTAAGAAGCTGTTTTGCATGCTCAATTCTAATCTCTGTAAGATATTCATTAAAGCTGATGCCCTTCTCCCTAAGTACATTCCGGCAAACGGCCGGATTGACATAGATACTTTCCGCTATCATGGACAGCGTTATCTTTTTGTTATAGTTTTTGTGGATGTAACTGTCAATCATCCCGAATAAGTCCTGCCCGCGTTCTTCTCTCCCATCCACAGACTGAAAAATCAGTGTGATATAACCTGCAGTCTCCCGTTTCATCCTGTCCAGATTCTCATCAAACAGATATCTGGTGTCAAAATATCTCATGATATCATCTTTTTCTATACTCTGCTCTTCTGCATATTCATTTACCTTTTTCACCATGTATCCGCATGTCTTGCGCACGTCTCCCATTGTAAACTGTGTAATGTCAATATTATCAAAAAAGCTGTCCATCACAGCCGACACCTCTGCCGGGTCGTACTTCATTCTGCCGAACCAGCTGTCCATACACTCCGCCGAATAAATCATCCTGCTCTCAACCGGATTCCCCGAATGCAGAATTCCCCTCTTAACACCGGGAAGCAATGTGTGCAGCGCTTTGTCATTGTCTTTTCTGAGAGAATTTAATTTGTAAATACTTCTCGTGGTTCTGCTGATTACACAGACCATTTCTTCTTCCCGGAAGTTATCCGCAAGGGACTTCACAATCTGGTCGGTTTTCAGCCTCAGATAGCTCTCCCGCTCCTTTTCAGTGTATAAAAGTATAAAAAACTGAGATTTCTGTACCGTATTTTTTATAACTGCCCACCGCATACTCTGTGCATGCTCCTGGCAAATGAAAAAACAGGTCTCGTAGGCGCCCCTGATTTTATGGTTCACAGAAACCAGCCGGGCATAAAGATATTCCGGGTAATCCGCCTCATTCAAAGCCAGGCCGTCCGGGTTTCCCATGATCAGATCCTGGAGGGCCCGGGTTTTGTCCTCCAGCTCCAGAAACTGCATTTTTGCTTCGATCGTTTCTATCTGGCATCGGCTCTCAATCTCCTTAACGGCCTTCTCAAGCTGTTTGCCGATCTCTTCCGATGAAAATGGCTTCAGCACATACCCGATCACCCTGGATTCAATCGCCTTATGCATGTACTCAAAATCCTTAAAGCTGCTGATAACAATCACCGGCTGTTCCAGCCTGCTGTCTCTTAGTGTCTCGAGAAACTGCACCCCGTCCATTTTGTTCATTTTCATATCCGTAATAATAATATCCGGATTCTTCTCTTTTACCAGTTCCAGGCCTTTCAGCCCGTTTTCTGCCTCGCCTACACATTCATAACTGTTATCTTCTATATCGCTGATCTTCTTGATCAGCCCTTTGCGGATAATTACCTCGTCATCGATTACAATATAAGAATACATCAGACCACCACCTTATTCCGTTTGAAGAGGCAGGCGGATCACTACTTCCAGGCCGCCGCTTTCCCTGTTATAAATTTCCAGTCCGTATCTGTCCGAATACACCAGCTTGATCCGCCGCTGGATATTGACAAGGCCGATACTGTTTCTCCTTCGCTTCAGCCCTTCCGATTCCGCAGCCTCCCGGATTTTTTCCCTGGTAATGTTGCCCCGGATCTCCTCCAGCTCTTCCGGAGTAATATACATGCCCGCATTCTCTACACGGATACAAAGCTCCTTATCTTCTGTCCATGCCTGGATTCTGATCCACCATGCATTCTCCTCACCGATCAGGCCGTGTTCGATGGAGTTCTCCACCAGCGGCTGAAGCATAAACTTCAATACCCTGGATGACCTCAGGCCATCCGGTATTTCTTCTATTACATGAATCTCATTATCAAAGCGGATCTCCTGGATCTTTACATACTTCCGGATATTTTCCATCTCCGCCCCCAATGACTCCTGCGTCCGCTCAAATTCCATGCTGTAATGCAGCATATCGCCCAGAGATTTTGACATCATCGCAATCTTATGGTTCCCGTCCAGATCCGCAAGACAGTTGATATTTTCCAGTGTATTGAAGAGAAAATGCGAATTAATCTGGGACATAAGGCCGTTTAGTTTTTCACGCAGCAGATTGATCTGGCTGACATACTGCTCCTGTATCAGCTCATTGATCTTAATGACCATCAGCTGGAATTTGTTATAAAGAATCCCTATCTCATCATCCCTTTTCTGCAGTGCCGGGGACAATACCGGCTCCTCATCCGGCACCTTCAGCATCATGGCCGATAATTTCACGATTGGTTCTATAAAATGTCTGCCAATCACAAAAACAGACACAATAATAAATCCGACACAGATCAGGAGCAGAATCACCAGATTCATAATATTTTTCCGATATAACTCACTCAGCTCGTCTACACCGTATCTGGAAACAATTTTCCAGTTATTCACACTCAGTGTATGGAAAATGATACCGCCGTCTTTCGTATCGATAATTCCCTTGTCCTCTTTTCTGATCTGTTCCTTCTGCGCCGCAGTCAAATCCATATCTCCCATGATTGTGTACAGGAGCCCACCTCCGCTGTCGAGGATCACAGCTTCGTTGTCCAGCGCGGAATCACTGTCCATCTCTTCCATAATGTTATTGTTGCCGACAACGGCAATATATCCTGTCTTCCTGCCCTTTTCATCTGCCACCGGGCGGACCTCCAGTATATTCTTGTCTGTAACCCGTTTACTTGGGGAGTCCCAGAAAGTGACAAGCTGATAAAGATTTTCATCACGCATCTGCCTGTACCATCTGCTTTCCTGGTAATCCTTCTCCAGATAGAATTCTTTCGTCTTTGTATAAGAATAGGTATATCCGCTCTCGGTGAACAGATATACCCCTTCCACATATTTATTATTACAGATCAGGTTGCTGCAAATATAGATATACTCCCTGTAGTTCGTAAGCCTCTGCATGGCGGTTATATCTGTATCCGCATATTCCATGCCCGCAATAGACTGTATGCAGTATTTGTTATCGTACCTGCTGTGAATCAGAGAAGCAACCAGCTCGTCCACCTCCTGAAAGGCGGAATCAATCTGATAAACAGCCTTTTCCATCTCGCCGGATGCAATGATGCTTGTCCTCTCATCGTAGAACTTATAAAAACTCTTGATGTGCAGATAAAACAGGATCAGGACGGGTATGATAGAAACACACAGCAGCCCAAGTGTAAACTTTGTTTTTAAACTTTTTTTCATTTTCTATACCTCCGGGAATTCACCATGCCCCTATTGTAACATGTGTACACGCGGCGGAAAACACTGCACTGCCTTTCACTGCTTCCATATCCTTACTCTTTTTCCACTCCCCTCCTGCCAGCCTGTTGTCAGGCGCGTCTTCTGCTAAACTGCAGCAGTGTTTAGTAAATACACATTTCGCAATGTATAATCCTTTCCAGAACCGTACGTGCGGCTTTCCCGCATACGGCTCTTCA
>NZ_WKZK01000086.1:620-18740 GCF_009680135.1 Eubacterium sp. BIOML-A2 | reverse complement strand
AAAGGCCCTCCTATGATTATTATTTTATCATAGAAGAACCTTTTGAAGTTATTTTACAGAAAAAGTTTCACACTTCCGAAAAATCATAACCAGGTAAATCGCGGCTCCTCTGACAATGTCTTCCTTCTCTCCACTCCTTACTAATTTTTTTATACGGTTCATGTTATGTTATTTTCTCCTTCAAATGATGTTCTGGAATTGACGGGGCCCGGGTAATAGTTCATACTTGTCTGAACCGTTGCAGGGCCCGGGATATATCTGCTGATTTTCTGCCCCGCCCGCTTTATTATGCGGATTCAAATCCCAGCAGTTCTTCGCGCGGCATATTAACAAACACGATCTCGCCCACTCTGAATTTCTTTTCTTTTGCCGCCTGAAAAGGCACATCCACATACAGCACCATATCGCCGTAGACCACATGGCTTACCTGTACGGAAACACGGTTATAAAATCCTCTGAATTCAATGTCTGCGATCTTTCCGCGCAGGCTTTCCCTGCCTGCCGTTCTTTCTATTTCTATCTTTTCAGGGCGTATGGCAACGCGCTCATAATTGCCCAGATTGTATACCTGGCTCTTTTCACGGTCAATAAAATTGATGGAGCCGATGAAATCCGCTACAAAAGGATTTTCCGGGTGCTCATAGATTTCTTCCGGGGTTCCCTCCTGCATCACAACAGCCTTATTCATTACAATGATTCTGTCTGCCATGGTCAGGGCCTCATCCTGGTCATGGGTTACCATGATCGTTGTTAGACCCAGTTCTTTTTGAATACTGCAGATCTCTTTCCTCAGAGATATCCTGACCTTTGCATCCAGCGCGGACAACGGTTCATCCAGCAGCAAAAAATCGGGCTCTGTCGCCAGTGCCCTTGCCAGTGCAACACGCTGCTGTTCTCCCCCCGACATCTGTGACGGCAGGCGGTCCTTTGCATTGGTCAGTTTAATCATCTCAAAAAGGCGCCCAACCCGCTCTTCGATGTCTTTATTTTTTATCTTTTTGTTGCGCAGCCCGTATGCCACATTTTCGTATGCCGAAAGGTTCGGAAAGAGCGCATAAGACTGGAACATGATCCCAAAGTTTCTTCTGGCCGGCGGAAGATTGGTCACATCTCTGTCATTGATGTATATCCTCCCGTCACTTGGCCGGTCCAGGCCGGCTATTAAGCGCAGCAATGTAGATTTGCCGCACCCGGAAGGGCCAAGCAGGCAGACGAATTCGCCTGCTTGGATCTGTAAATTCACATGATTCAATGCCACATTCTTCTCAAAAACCTTTGAAACATCACTGATTTTTAAACTTACGCTCATAGGATCTACCTCTATTCTTCCGGAGCACTCTTGGAATCGTAACGGTCAGTCCAGCTTTCCAAAATGGATTCTCTGTTCTTTGCCGCTTTGTTAAAGTCCATATCCGGGATCAGCTGATCCAGCGGATTCTGTGAATATCCTTCCGGAATATTATCGCTGGCGCCCGTTGCAACGATCGGATAATTGGTTGCATATTTTTTCATAACATTATCAGATATCGCCCAGTCCAGGAACTTTTTGGATATCTCTTTTTCATTGTCCTTTTTAATCAGAGCATTTGCTTCCATATCCCATCCGGAACCCTCTGACGGGAACACTGCCTCACAGATCTCGCTTCCCACTTCTTCTGCTGACTGAATGCAGCGGTAGCCGAAAGAGATGCCGATTCCATATTCCCCTGCTGCTGTCGCCTTAGCAGGCTGAGAACCAGAATGCATATAAACCGCTACGTTTTCATGAAGCTTATCCAGATAGTTCCAGCCTTCCTCATCTCCGTAGAGGCTGAGAATTCCATTAACAGTTAAGAGTCCGGTGCCGGAAGACGCGGGATTGGACATTGCGATTAGTCCCTTATACTTCGGATCCAGCAGATCTTCATAAGATTTTGGTACGGTATCAATTCCCTTTGACTTCAGGACTTCCTTATTTACAATAAACGCAGTTTCCCATGCATCGATTCCCACCCAGGAAGGTACATCCGCGCTATCTTTGAATTCCGGGAGGATTCTGTCCGCCCCTTCCGGTTCGTATGGTTCCAGCATATCATCCTGTGCCAGTACAAGCAGACTGGTAGCCGACAGGCCCCATACCACATCCGCAACCGGATTATCCTTTTCCGCAAGCAGTTTAGATGTGATGATACCCGTGGATTCTCTTGTGACATTTACTGTGACATCCGGGTTCTGTTCCTTAAATTCTTCCAGATAATCCGTCACCTGCTCGTCCTCGAGAGCGGTATATACATTGATTACATTCTCGTCTCCTGCACTTGCCGATGTGCTGCTGCCTTCCTCTGCATTTGCCTTAGTCACGCATCCTGTCAGTGTGCCCAGGGTCATGAGCGCTATCATTCCCATTACTATAATCTTCTTCATAATTACCTCCAGATTTATTATTTATCTTCATTTCACAAGGCAATTATATCGGCTGATTATTGAATTCTTATCATCTGTTGGTTGGAATTCTGTAAAATATTTTCCTGGAAATGTTAAATTATTTTACATTTTCAGTTACCTGGAGTATAGTCGGCAAGCTTTAGACTTGTCGACGGATGGGGACGCGAAATAAAGGGAACGCCGCCAGCCTTCCAAATATACATATGCCGTTGGAAAGTGCGGACACGAACCTAAGAAATTCTAGGAAGCCGACAGCCAAAAAAGTGGGGCACAGGCGACACATCACGAGAAATCAGATGATTTCTCGCGCTGGGTCGCCTAATTTTGTGATTCGGTGATCACAAAATTTCCCCACTTTTTCGGCTGTCGGCTTCCAAGAATTTCTAAGGTCCGCTTTAGCGCTTTCCAACGGCATATGTATATTTGGAAGGCTGGCGGCGTTCCCTTTATTTCGCTGGGTTCATCCAATCGGTAGATAAACTTGTCAACTAGGGAGGTCCGTAACGGGGGCAGCGTATTGAGTCGTTTGATGACACAGCATAGCCCCGGTACATAGAAAGAGTAAATTGAGCTTTATTCTGCTGCTGACTCTTCCCCAGGTATGAATTACAGGGTACCCTTGGGTATACTTTTACTATACAGGGTGTTAGAAAATGTTGAATACTAAATGCAGGACCCATTCCAAAAATAATTTTCATGCGCTTTCAGCACAACAATTTATATTTCTATAAAGTTACAACCGTATCGTTGATAAATGAATGGGGACTTCATGTTCCACCGGTCGAATCAATACACTGCCCCCGTTACGGACCCTCCCCAGTAGACGAGCTTTACTGCCGATTGGATGAACCCAGCGAAAGGACGGGATAGCCGAAAACCTCCCGGAGAACATCCATGTCCTTTCAAAAATGCTCAAAGCGGGCCTTAGAAATTCTTGGTGGGAAACAGCCGTGAAAATGGAGAGAATTTTTGATACCGAATCAAAAATTCAGCTGACCCAGCGCGAGAAATCATCCGATTTCTCGTGATGTGTCAGCTGTGCTCCATTTTCGCGGCTGTTTCCCGCCTAGAATTTCTTAGGTTCGTGGCCGCATTTTTGAAAGGACATGGATGTTCACCGGGAGGCTTTCGGCTATCCCTTCCTTTCGCGCCCCCATCCGTCGACAAAACTGAAGCTTGCCGACTCATCCCCGGTAACCATATTCAGGGAAGAAACAGGATCTCGCTGCTTTCATGAGCTGGACAGGCTCCCAGCATTGTCTTCCCATTTTCATACCTGCCATGGAAATCACTTCCCCCTGTCATGAACAGCCGGTAGCTGCGGCAGTACTCCTCAACCCTTCTTCGGTCGGACTTCCCGTGGGAGGGGTGGTTCCACTCGATTCCGTCCAGCCCTGCCTCCGCCAACCGGTGTATCACCCCGTAGTTTCCCTGCTGCCCCGGATGCGCCAGTACCGCATATCCTTTATCGGCCTTGATTGCCTGCACCACATCCTCTGCAGCAGGGTACTCAATATCAAAGTCACAGGGGCCCTGATTTTTAAATATATTTTGGTAAACTCTCCCGAACAGCGTTTCACTCTGCCCGGTCTTTACCAGATAATCCAGAATATGCTGCTTATAAATGCAGGACCCTGCCGCCCTCCTGATCTCCTCCTCGGATATTCGGTACCCGAGGTTCTTAAGAATCCCGATCTGCTTCAGGCAGTTTTCATTTCTTTTTTTCAGTGTTTCTCTTCCAATGGCCTCTATCTGTCGGTTAGTCTGATATTTATATCCAAGTATGTGAACTTTTTTATTTCTTTTGAAATCAAATGCAGACATTTCAATTCCCGGAATAGCCTGAATCCCCTGTTCCTCCGCCAACGCCTTGTGCTTTTCGGCATCAATCGTTGTATCGTGATCCGTAAAAGACAGGTGCGTAATCCCCTCCGCTTTGGCCCCGGCAAGGATGGCCTCTGTCTGCAGGCTGCAGTCAGATACCGCCGTATGTATATGTAAATCCGCCCGGTACATCACACCGCCTCCTCTGTCTGAAAGCTGCCCTTTGAAATATTGTACACGCGGTCACAAAGCCCTTCCATGAACTCAAGATCGTGGAAAATTCCTATCATAGATGTTCCTTCTGCTTTCAGCTTCATCAGTAATTCTTTTACCAGAAGCTTTGTGCCGTTGTCCAGTGATGCCGTCGGTTCATCCAGTAATAATAGCCTTGGCGCCTTTACCATGGCATGAGCCAGGTTCAGCCTCAGCTTTTCCCCGCCCGAAAAAGTATTGGGATAAATATCCCAGAGCGTCTCGCTCAGCTTAAAGTAACGCAGCATTTCTTCCGCTTTTTCTCTGGACTCTTCATAGGAAAATCCAGCGTCCAGGGCGCCGTTGATCACATGCTCCCTGGCTGTGGTACGGGGAAGTATCGTCAGAAACTGCGATACATATCCGATCTCTACTTTCCGCAGATGAATGATTTTTCTTTCTTCCGCGCTTGCCAGATCCAGTCTTCCGTATGAAAGTGAATCGTACATCACGCTTCCGGTGGAGACGGAATAGGTGCGGTAAATGCAGCGCAGGACCGTAGATTTTCCTGCCCCCGATGTCCCCACGATTCCAATAAAACCGCCTTTGTCCAGCGTAAAGCTGATATCCCTGCAGCTCTTGATCTCCCTGCCCTGCTCATGCAGATAGAATTGTTTTGACAGGCCCTTTATTTCCAGTATATGCTCCATAATTCCTCCTAATCCGCCACACGGTAACGGCATTCCATAATACATTCTCCATTCACAAATACCTGCTTCACTGCAGGTTTTCCCTCTGCTGCATCTACGAGAAGCAGATCCGCTCTCTTTCCAATTTCCACAGACCCCAATTCCTGATCAAGCCCCACAGCTCTGGCGGGATTGGCCGTCACATACTGTACTGCCTTACAAAGAGGGATGCCGTATTCCCGGTTCAGGCAGAATACCGCCTGCAGCAGGGCCTGGGGATAATAATCAGATACAAGAACATTGGCTGCACCTGCACGAACCGCCTCCAGAGCGGACAGATTACCGGAATGCGATCCGCCCAGCAGTATATTCGGCGCCCCTAAGACGGTCTGAAAGCCTTTTTTCACCGCGGCCTCTGCCACTTCCAGCGTAATCGGGAATTCACTGATGGACACGCCCAGTTCCCGGTTCATATCCAGCTTTTCTACGGTATCATCATCATGGCTCGCCACGGAGATCCCACATTTTGCTGCTGTCTCTGCCAATTTTCTCAATTGAGGAAATGATACTGTTTTTTTCCGCATTTCCCGCTCTACCAGTTCCTCAAATTCCTTCTCCGAAAGGCCTCTGCCCTCGTCTGGCTGATGTTTCCGGTAAATATCCAGATTTTTATACTGCCCCTGTCCCGGCGAATGATCCATAAAGGACAGCAGATCCACCAGGCCGCTTTCAAGCATGTCCGCTACCTCTTCATAGCAGTCCAGATTATCAATTTCATAGCGCAGATGATATCTGTGGCGGATCAGTCTCTTCTTGTGCCGGTATTCTCCAATCAGACCGGCCAGTTTCTTAACCTGGGAGGACTGCCTGATTTCTTTTACATCCCAGGAGCCGTCCCGGAACATGGATATCGAGTGGAACATTGTGGTAATACCGCAGGTGGCCAGCACCCGCTCCGCTTCCCCCAAAGCCATTTCAAAATCCATAACCGCAGTACTGCGCGGCTGTATATATGTCTCAATCATGTCGGAGTGAATATCTATGATCCCAGGCATAATATAGGCTCCACCGGCATCATAGATTTCGCGGGAACCGGTTTTATCCGCATCCCCAGTCCTCCGGATGCCGGTGATCCTGCCGTTTTCTATCACCACATCATGGGCCTGCAGCATCTGCTCCTCCAGGACAATAATTCCGTTTGTTATTATTTTCTGCATGTAATCTTCCTCACATTTTCCAATTCAGCTGTTGCATCATTTTTATATCCTTTGTTACACAAATTTCATTTCAGCTGTTGCATCATTCCCATTTCAGCTATTGCATCATTCCCATTCCGGCTGTTGCATCATTCCCATTCCAGTTGTTGTATAACCCCCATTCTGCCTTTTACAAAAGGGAATGGACCAGCTGCTGGGTATATGGCTGCTGCGGGTCATCCAGAATCTGATCGGTCAGCCCCTGCTCGATGATCTTTCCGTCCAGCATGACGATTGTTCTGTCTGCCAGCATGCGTATCACCGCCAGATCATGGGAAACCAGCATGATGGAAATGTGGAATTCCTGCCGGATTCTGCGGATCAGTTCCAGCACTTTTGCCTGCACGGACAGGTCCAGCCCCGTGGTGACTTCATCCAGCAGGAGAATCGCCGGATTATTTGCCAGTGCCTTGGAGATCTGTACTCGCTGCTGCATGCCCCCGCTGAAGTTTTTCGGTGGTTCTTTCTTTCTGGACTGCAGGATTTCCACCGCATCCAGCAGTTCCTCTACGCGCTCGTTCATCCCTGCAAAATTCCGCTGGCCTGCGGCTATCAGCTTCTCGGCGATATTGCCGGCGCCTGAGTAGTCCATCCGAAGGCCCAGCAGGGGATTCTGGTAAACCATTCCCATGATATGGTTTTTTATATATTTTTTCTTTTGCAGGCTCTGTCCGAAGATATCTGCCTCCCCATTCTCAAAATCCCGGAGATACCCTTGTCCCTCCGTTATATCAAAATCAAAGTACAGACTCTTCATCAGTGTTGATTTTCCGGAACCTGACTCTCCCACGATTCCCAGTATCTCGCCCTCGTACAGAGTTACATTAATATCGCTGCATGCCCAGACGGTTTTACAATGGGGGCAGGTGTTTTTGACCAGTGCTCCGCCATTCCTGCAGTGATCACAGGTTTTTCCATAACGCACGGTCAGGTGCTGAATATCCAGTACGGGCTTTTCCATTACGCTCCACGCTCCCTTCTGCCACGGCAGAATCCGGTATCACTGCATTCGTATACCTTTTCTCCTGTGCTCTCATCTATGATTTCATCCAGATATACCCCCTGTGCACCGCACAGCCTGCATCTTTTTCCTTCAAAGTCTTCTGTTTTAAACGGAACATCCTCAAAACACATGGATTCCACATCCGTATGCGGCGGGATCGCATAGATCTTCTTTTCCCGTCCTGCCCCAAACAGATACAGGGTATCGCTGTCATTCAGCTTCTGGTTGTCATACCTCGGGATGGGGCTGGGGTTCATGACATAGCGTTCCTCCACCATGACCGGGTATTCTGAGCTGATGCTGATATCCCCGAACTGGGTCAGATCCTCAAAGAGAGAAAGCCACATGCCGCTGTACTCTGCTTCTGCATGCATCTGTTTTGTCACAGATTCCCTCGGCTCTACAATACGCAGAGGTTCCGGCGTCGGCACCTGAAGGACCAGTATCTGGTCATTTCTCATGGGAATCTCCGGTATTCTGTGACGGCTCTGAATGATACTTGCTTCTTCCGAATCTGTGGTGAGTTCCACCCCGGTGCATTCTTCCACCAGTTTTTTTATATTTACGGCATTGACACTGTCATCGCTGCCCTGATCAATGACTTTCAGTACATCCTCTTTTCCGATAATGGACAGGGTGATCTGAATGCCGCCTGTTCCCCAGCCCCTGCCGATGGGCAGCTCTCTGGAACCAAAAGGGACCTGGTAGCCGGGGATGGCCACTGCCTTTAATATGCTTCTTCTGATTTCACGCTTGGAGCCCTCATCCAGAAAGGCAAAATTATAGTGCTTTGCATCAATCATTTATTCATCCTCCGTTTCTCTGCAGAGGGGTCTGCCCTCTTTGCCATTGGTGTCTGTCTCTCTGACTCTGTCCAGTTTCGATTGGAAGGTGACATAGTGCGGCAGCTTTAGATGGGATATAAAGCCGCTCATTTCCAGACAGTCGCCGTGGGTGAGAACAAATTCCTCATCCTGGGACGGGGTGCTCCCCTCGGTTTCCAGTCCCGCATCGGCAATAGACATGGCAATGGCCTTGTTCTCATTTCTGCCGAATATCAGGCCGTATCCTCCGGAAAGCGTCATCTTATCGAATTCCTCATCTGTTTCTGTGTGGGAAGGCACCAGTGCTTCCACTTCGGTCACAAGGATTTCTCCGATACAGATCTCTTCTTCCTCATTCAGTGCATAGGGAATGCATACTTCCACATATCCGCTCCGCAGCTCGGATACGGTCGGATGTACAGCCCCGTACCCGCGCATGGAGCTGTAAGCAACTCCCCCCAGGAATCCGGCATCACTTCTTGCAAACGTCTGCAGCCTTGCACTGCGCGGAGCGGGAAATGTGAGCAGACTGCTGGTCACATCAAAGGGAGGGGTATTATCTTCCGCTGTATCCTCCAGTAGATTCTCGGCTTTTAAAAGATCTGTCACGCGGCTGCAGCGAATGTCGGCGCCGTCTTCTGCCACAGTTCTTTCTATTTGTTCCTGCACTTCCCGTGGTTTATCGTGATTTACACGGTCTTCTGTTCCGCCTTTCGTATTGTCTTCTCTACTGCCTTTTATATTGTCTTCCATGATATCTTCCATCAGCGAAAAGTCCAGAAGACGATGTGAATAATCGTATGTAGGTCCCAATATCTGCCCTCCCGGGATATCTTTAAAGGCAGCGGAAATCCTCCGCAGAATCCGCATTTTCCCCGTATCAATCGGCAGTGAATAATAGTTTCTAGGCAGGGTGGAACGGTAGGCCCGCAGTAAAAATACCGCTTCCTCCACACTGCCCTCGCACTGCTTCAGCGCCAGCGCAGCATACTCTTCTGAGTAAAACCCTGCTTCGCTCATGATCTTATCTACTAACAGCGCCATATTTTCTTTCATGCATGTCACACTGATATCTTCTTTGCTCTCTCTGAATATTTCCAGCAGTTTCAAGGACTGTTCAATTGCCTCTTTGCCGCCGGTAACTGCTACATAAGCCATATGTCTGCCTCCTATTGTTTTCTTGAATACTCTGCTTTTATATCATCCTGCACAACCTCGGGAGTCCCATAATGTTCCCGGTAACATCCGCAAATACCAAATCCACCCCAAGCGGATACTCAATCTGCAGACTTTGACGCAGAGCGGTGACCTTTTTTATATAAGGATAGACCTCGACAGTAAGCCTGTCTTTGATGCCGGGTCCCTCCAGTGTCATGGATTCTCTGCCTGCCAGCTCCGTGCACTGCAGAAAAACCGTGGCCGACTGCTGAGGATCGGCATACGTCCCATGCTTAATATTTTTCAAAATCTGTTCCATGGAGCCATAATTCATCTCGGAGGAAAGGAAGATATAATCTGCCTTGTCCAGATCCGCCTCATGGCACAGTGTCAGACTGTGTAAATCCGCAGAAAGTACCGGATTCTTTTCTACATACATTGTTTCTTCATTATCCAGCAATGTGCATCCCAGTGCCATCAAAGCCTGGTGGCTGCCTGCAAATTTACCGGCCTGATGACCGATACTGCCGATTGTTCCCGGATTAGCCAGGGCATGGAGCAGTTTTCTGAATACCTTCTGTCCGTCAAACACAAAATCAAACTCATATGCAAGTTTTAATTCCTTCACCATTTTCTATTCTCCCATTACATTAAAATTAACCTTCGATTTTCTAAGCGCGCGATTTAACTCTGCACGCGCCGCTGCCTGCTGCCTGCCAAGCTCTTGAATCTGCCCGAGTACCTGCTGCTTCTCTGCCTTTTTATCCGGCAGATTCAGAAATCCGTCAATAACAGCTGCCGCCGTCACTTTATCAAAATCATCTCCCGCAAGTACTGCCGCGCCTTTCACGCCATCCACCAGCACCATACATTCTGTTGCAAGCACTTCGCCGAGATAGAACAGGGATCTTTTAACAGTTTCCCTGGCTTTTACCATCACGAGTGTTTTCTGCGGCGGCTTCATAATTTGAATCTCACAGTTTTCTTTCATAGGACCAGCAATTTCTATTACTTCCTTCTGGGAAGCTCCTGCCAGAATTACGGATATCTCCCGCTTCGTCATAACTATTCCTCCTGATCTGCCTTTGTTTAAATTCAAATATTTTACTTCTCTGAGCATCTTATGTGAGGAATGTAAAGTTGCCAACTGCGTTGCGTAAACTCTTCGTAAAGTTGTCTGAATATTGTTGTGCTTGAGAGATTCTGTTGTTATAATCGTGGGGAAAACAGGCAGAATTTGAAGGGGAGGTCAAAGGGGTCTGACCCCCTTGAGCTTCATTGTCTGAATATACACGGAGGTGTACTTATATGAAGAAAAATTGGACATGGGAGTCCATTGTTGATGTTCTTATACAGGAATTTCAGAAAAATATATACAAGAAGGGCGATAAGATGCCAAGTGAAAATAAGATGGCCGTCCGATTTGGCGTCCCCCGCTCCGAGATCCGGAAGGCTTATGAACGGCTGAAGGAACTGGGTTATATCTATGCCATGCAGGGCTATGGCAGTTTCTTTTCCGGCAGGCGGGATAAGATTCTGCTTTCTATGGAGGACCGGAGTTTTTCCAGCAAGATGGCGGATCTCAATCTTTCCTTTGAGACCCGGAATATGGGATGCCAGAAACTGCGGGGAGATTCTCTGATTCACAGCATGCTGGGTGTGGAATTCGAGGAGCCTATTTATAAGATCACCCGCCTGCGCATACTGGATGGTGAGCCTGCTGCCATACATATCAGCTATATGGCGGAGGATCTGTTCCCCTGCATTCAGGAGGACGGTGCCTCGATTACTTCGGTCTATGACTATATCCATAATTGCGGCTATTCCAATCTGCATACGGAGAACCGGCAGCTTACGGTCTCTTCTCTCAGCAAAAAGGAGCGCTCCCTTCTGCAGATAAAAGGGTACGCTCCCTGTCTTGTTCTCACCTGCCGCTGCGTCACGCTTCCCTCCGGAACCGTTGTAGAGGTTGCCAGGACCATATACCGCAGTGACAAGTTCATATTTGTTTAACTAGTGACGGTCTTTAGCAAAGCACTTCCCTGGTAGCCACCACGTTTACTCCGGTTCCCGCCGCATTCCCCAGAACGATATCCCCTATATGCACAGGAGGTTTCATTTCCACATCCTTCAGCTGCCTTACACACTCAAATATCTTTCCTTTCGGAATATCCGTCTCCGTCTTTACAGAGACCGTCTTCTCCCGGCTGTCACTCATCCTGACTGTTGTGGTCACAATTCTGGTCGGGTTCGTCACTTCCTTTCTGGCATAGCTTTCCCCGCGGGGGCAGGTATTTCCGGCCACAGACAGCACCTCATGATCCTCTGTCTCCACCGTTAAGGCACATCCCATGGGACAGCCGATACAGATCAGTTCTTTTTTCTCCATTTCTATGCCTCCTCTATCCGAATTCTGATTGTTTCATCTTCATTGCAGCCCAGCAAAAGGGACTTCTCCAGCCTGATCTCTTCCATCTCTCCCGGAGCCATTACAGGACGTTTTTTGTGAATGATTCTTTCTTCCCCGAGATATACGCTGACATAACACTTCCGGTACACACTGCCGACCCGGAATCTTACCGTCAGCTTATCCTCCATATGATCCGGTCTTATAAATGAAGGGACTGTATAGCGCACCCCGCCTGACGGCTGTATTGGAAGCACTTTTCCATATCCTCCGCCGTTTTCTGTGGACTTATCCACATGCTTCTTAACATAAAGTGCGGCATTCTGCCCTGCCATTTCCGCTTCCTCCGAAACGAAATCTACCAGATCGTGGACATGCAGAACATTCCCACAGGCAAAGACTCCGGCCACGCTGGTCTCCAGGCTTTCATTCACCACCGGCCCGGAGGTGACGGGGTTTAACTCTGCTCCCATCTGCCCGGATAATTCATTTTCCGGAATCAGGCCGACAGACAAGAGAAGCGTATCACATTCATAGTCCTCCTCTGTCCCGGAAATGGGTCTTCCTTTTTCATCAACCGCCGCAAGCGTTATCCCTTCCACGCGCTCTTTTCCCTTAATATCTGTTACGGTGTGGCTCAGCTTCAGTGGTATGCCGTAGTCGTCCAGACACTGTACGATATTCCGCTTCAGCCCGCCGGAGTAAGGCATCAGCTCCGCCACCACTTTTACCTCTGCGCCTTCCAGCGTCATTCTTCTCGCCATAATCAGACCAATGTCCCCGGATCCCAGTATCACAACCTTTCTGCCGGGCAGAAAGCCCTCCATATTTACAAGCCGCTGCGCCGTGCCGGCCGAATAGATCCCCGCCGGGCGGTAGCCCGGTATGTTCAGCGCACCCCTGGAACGCTCTCTGCATCCCATGGCAAGGACAATGGCCTCCGCCTGAATCTGAAACATGCCTCTTTCCCGGTTCATGGCAGTAATCAGCTTCTCCCGGCTGATGTCCATGACCATGGTTTCCAGTCTGTATTCAATCCCCAGTTCCAAAACGCGCGCCTCAAAACGCGCCGCATATTCCGGACCGGTCAGCTCCTCTTGAAAGGTATGCAGACCAAACCCATTATGGATGCACTGGTTCAAAATTCCCCCCAGCTCCTTATCCCGCTCCAGGATCAGAATGCTCTCTATTCCTGCATTTCTGGCTGAAACTGCGGCTGCCAGTCCCGCAGGCCCTCCTCCGATGATCACGATCTTATATTTCTCCATTTTCATATCCTCCTACTGTCCGCAGACTTCCAGTTCATCTTCTCCATGCTGCTGATCTGATGATAACAGTTCATGCCTGCCTGAACTGTTACATCTGATGCCAATCCATCTACAGCACATCTTTATTCGTCCCTACGATCAGTCCGGAGTTTCCGCCGGCCTTTGTAATCGCTTCCATGGACACGCCCAGTTCCCTTGCCAGAATCTCCATCGTCCTCGGCGAACAGAATCCGGCCTGGCACCGTCCCATACCGGCTCTCGTCCTGCGCTTCACGCCGTCCAGTGAACGCGCCCCCAGCGGCCGGTGTATGGCATCCAATATCTCCCCTTCGGAAATCATTTCGCACCGGCAGATAATATGTCCATAGGCCGGCTGTTCCAGAATCAGTTTATTTCTATCTTCTATGGAGAGCAGCGCAGGATTCAGTATCCCTTTTCTCCTCCCCTGAAAATCAGGATTTTTCTGCAGCTTCATCTTATCCCGCAGAATCTCCGCCACCATAAGCCCCACAGCCGGTGCGCTGGTAAGGCCGGGAGATTCTATTCCCGCACAGTCGATAAATCCCGGGGCATCTGAAGCCTCCTCTATGATAAAGTCATTTCCGTCCTCATGGGCACGCAGACCGGCAAAACTGGTGATCACCTTTTTGAGAGGCAGATCCCTTACATTCTGCCCGGCCTTCTCTGAAATCGCAGCAAGCCCTGCCGCTGTAGTATTTGTGCCTTCTTTATTCTCAATATCTTCCGCCGTAGGCCCAACCAGCAGATTTCCATGCACAGTCGGAGTTACCAGAACTCCCTTTCCTAATTTCCCCGGAAGGGCGAATATAGTTCTGGAAACGTGATTTCCTGCCCCTTTATCCAGCAGGAAATATTCTCCCTTCCTTGGAGTGATATGGAGCTTTCTGCTGCTCACCATATTATGGAAACGGTCCGCATACACACCCGCAGCATTTACCACATACCGGGCTTTGTAATCACCGGAATCTGTCTTGAGAAGGTAACCGCCCTCCACCTTCTCAATCGCATCCACTTCCGTATCAAACCGAAATTCCACGCCGTTGGCACAGGCATTTTCAGCCATTGCGATATTCAGGCCAAAAGGACAAACGATTCCGGCCGTGGGTGCATACAAGACGGCCTCCACCTGTTCCGTAATATTGGGTTCCAGTGCAAGCGCTTGTTCCCTGTTCAGAATCTCCAGGCCTTCCACACCGTTCTCTTTTCCCTGAGCCTGCAGCCTCATTAGAACCGGAAGCTCCTCCTGATTCCTGCATATAACCAGCGACCCCTTTCTCTGAAACGGAAAATCCAGCTCTTCTGACAGCATCCCCATCATGCGGTTTCCCTCCACATTCAGCTTGGCCATTAGAGAACCTGGCCGTGCGTCATATCCGGCATGGACGATCCCGCTGTTAGCTTTGGATGTCCCGCAGCATACATCCACTGATTTTTCCAGAACGCATACCTTCACCTTATATCTGGACAGCTCCCTTGCTGCCGCCGCACCGGAAACACCGGCTCCAATTATAATTACATCATACATATTTCATCCCTCCTGGATTCCGAAAAATATTTTGTCTTTAAAGACAAAAAACAGAGCCCGCAAACAAACATATCTGCTGATATGTCATCTGCCAGGCTCTGTTCTCATCGGCACAAATTATTTATTTCTATATATATTATACGCCTCCCTCCCCCAAATTACAACCGGAATTTAAGGAGGGAAAGTTTCCCCTCTGGGTGGGGTTCCGAAACGGTGGCAGCGGATTAATTCGTTTGGTTGTACTGAGTTGGCCTAGAGCGTGTTCCACCGTTCTAATTAATACGCTGCCACCGTTTCGGAGGCCCCATCCGCTGCCGAGACTTAAGCTCGTCAGCTAATATCTGGTTTATGGTAATATAATCTGCATACCTCATCTCCCTTGGCAATGCTCTTTAATAGCTTTAGTTTTCCGCCATAAGCTTCTCCGATTCCCCGGTCTCCGCACATGGCTATATCGCACAGATCAGAGATTTCCTCATCGGAACATCCCGCCTTCTGCCACGCTTTTACCAGCGGGCAGTAATGGAAATCTATTGCCAATACTTCTGGCGTGTTTTTTCGGATTTTCATTTCAAATACCCACTGGGCTGGTTTTGTGAATAAGGTTTTCCTGAGTCCTGTGAAATCTTTTGTGCCGCCCTTTTTCACCAGTGCCGCTCCCTGGGTAAGCCCGCAGCGTTTGATTGCGGCGCTGCCGAAATCTTTTTTGTCCAGGCCTCTTTTTTCTGCCTCATCACACAGCAGATAAAGCCAGGTTGCTCTGTGCTCCAGTTGTTCCCGGATGGCCGTTATTAATGCATTTTTAATCTTTGGTTCATTTTTAACCCTGCCCATGTCCTGCCTCACATTTCTATATGTATTCACATATCCCTATTTTTGAAAATGATCTGATGCTGCTGATTCACTGTGCTGTCTTTATTCTTCTTTTGCCCAGCCGTATGAGTACCTCACCGCTTTGTTCCAGCCCCGGAGCATCTTTTCCCGTGTATCGGCCTCGATATCCGGCTCAAATACCCGGTCGATCGCCCAGTTTGTTAATACCTCTTCCTTACTTTTCCAGTATCCTACAGCAACCCCGGCCAGGTAAGCTGCGCCCATGGCGGTTGTTTCCACGCACTGCGGACGTTTTACAGGGGCATTGCTCAAATTTGCCTGCGTCTGCATGAGGAAATTGTTTGCGCTGGCGCCGCCGTCTACCTTGAGTGCAGAAAGCTTTATCCCGGAATCCGCCTCCATGGCGCGCAGCACGTCATTTACCTGATATGCCAAAGACTCCAGGGTGGCGCGTATGATATGATACTTGTTTACACCGCGGGTCAGGCCCACGATGGTTCCCCTGGCGTACTGATCCCAGCGCGGCGCTCCAAGACCGGTAAATGCGGGAACTACATAACATCCGTTTGTGTCCTCCACCTTCTGGGCCATATATTCGGACACCTGTGACGAATCAATCAACTGCATCTCGTCCCGCAGCCACTGGATCGCCGCACCTGCTACAAAGATGGAACCTTCCAGTGCATAATTGACTTTCCCGTCCATGCCCCAGGCAATCGTCGTCACAAGACCATTTTCGGAATATACCGGCTTCTCCCCGGTATTCATCAATAAAAAACAGCCTGTTCCATATGTATTCTTGGCCTCGCCTTTCTGAAAGCAGGTCTGGCCGAAAAGCGCCGCCTGCTGATCTCCTGCTGCCCCCGCAATCGGGATGGGCGCCCCGAAAAACCCGGCGTCCGCCTCACCGTATATGCAGCTGGACGGCTTCGCCTCCGGAAGCATGGAGGCCGGTATTCCAAGCTCCGCCAGTATCTCTGCGTCCCACTGAAGTGTATTGATATTAAACAGCATGGTTCTGGAGGCATTGGAATAGTCCGTTACATGAACCGCCCCTTTTGTCAGCTTCCAGATCAGCCATGTCTCTACCGTCCCGAATAAAAGCTCCCCTCGCCCGGCACGTTCCCTGGCCCCTTCCACATTGTCCAGAATCCACTTTACCTTAGTCCCGGAGAAATAGGCGTCGATCACCAAGCCTGTTTTTTTCCTGAATTTGTCTGTCAGCCCTTTTTCTTTCAGGCTGTCACAATACTCAGATGTCCGCCTGCACTGCCATACAATCGCCTGATAGACCGGCTCGCCGGATTCCTTATCCCAGACGATCGTCGTCTCCCTCTGGTTAGTAATGCCAATGGCTGCTATATCCGCAGCCGTCGCATTGATATTTGCCATTGCCTGCTGCGCCACCTCAAGCTGGCTGGACCAGATCTCTTCCGCATTGTGCTCTACCCAGCCCGGCTTCGGAAAATATTGTGTGAACTCTTTCTGTGCCACACTGCACATATCCCCCTTTTCATTAAAAAGAATACACCGGTTGCTGGTCGTCCCCGAGTCCAGCGCCATCACATACCTTGCCATAGTAAAACCCTCCTTTTATGATTTCTGCATTTGCTTCTATTCCCATACACGCCATAATTCTTGTACGCCTTATAATTCCCATACGCCGGGGTTGGTTGACGATACCGCCACAGCCCCCGCCTCCAGGGCTCCCATCACATCCTCTTTATCCGCGATCAATCCGCCTGCAATGACCGGAATCCGGCTGCTTCTGCAGATCTTCCGGATCACTTTGGGCATCACTCCCGGCATGACCTCGATAAAATCCGGTTTTTTGCCCCGCTGTCTGTCCAGATTCTCTATGCTCTTAATGGCCATGGAATCTATGACGAAATAACGCAGCACTGCATACATTGACAATTCCTTAGCCCGCTGGATCATCAGCGATTTTGTGGACAAAATCCCGTCGGCGGCGGTACTGTTCTTGATATAATCAACTGCCGCCTCTTTGGCACTCAGCCCGGTAATCAGGTCGATATGTACCAGAGCCGTCTTCCCGGCCTCTTTGATCCGCTTCACAATACCGGGTATAGAACAGATATCCCCGTAAAGTACAAAAATCACCTTCATTTCTTCCATGGCGCAGCATGTTTCCACACCCTCTTCATCCTTCACTGCCGCGATCACCGGATTTTCCTCGACGATCTCATAAAATTCCCGCATTTTATTCATTCCTTCCCTCTCCGCCGGAAATCCACATCCCACTGGAGCGCGTCTGAAAATTGCTTGTTGCAAGATGTTGTCCCAGTTTGCGGGGATATAAGTCCAACTTTTCATATTCTTTTACTTGTTATATTTTATCATGCGTTGTGCCTGCACACAAGCAAACGTCTACGTTTTTGTCACTAATCCAGAAAGAAAGTTAGCGACGAGCTTTACTCTCGGCACGGATGGGGACGCTCCATAAAGGGATAGCCGAAAGCCTCCCGGAGAACATCCATGTCCTTTCAAAAACGCTCTAAGCGGGCCTTAGAAATTCTTGGTGGGAAACAGCCCTGAAAATGGAGAGATTTTTGGATTCCGAATCCAAAAATCAGCTGACCCAGCGCGAGAAATCATCTGATTTCTCGTGATGTGTCAGTGGTGCTCCATTTTCAGGGCTGTTTCCCGCCTAGAATTTCTTAGGTCCTCGGCCGCG
>NZ_WKZK01000086.1:0-610 GCF_009680135.1 Eubacterium sp. BIOML-A2 | reverse complement strand
CGAGAAATCATCTGATTTCTCGTGATGTGTCAGTGGTGCTCCATTTTCAGGGCTGTTTCCCGCCTAGAATTTCTTAGGTCCGCGGCCGCGTTTTTGAAAGGACATGGATGTTCACCGGGAAGCTTTCGGCTATCCCTTTATGGAGCGTCCCCATCCGTGCCGCGACTAAAGCGCGTCACTAACTCCCGATTTAGATGTTGGCTGGGGTATGAATTGTTACGAAAGAAAGGTGTTCCTGTTCATATCCTACGGGCGTGCTCAGTTTCAACTACTGTCCGTTCCTTGGTAATCCATTCAAAAAAATAGTTTGGCAAGCATTTTTTTGCGCCCCGCTCCTGAATAAATATTAACACCGTCGGCAAAACTACTTCCTATCGGTTACAGGATATGTGGGATAGACAAAACCGCCAGAAGCAGCACGCTGAAGCCAGGCTATCATATTTACATCTATCTGCTTTTTTTATTTTTTATATCCTGCTTCTTCTAACATACATGAGTGTACGCTTTACTCACCCATTTAAAAGTATCCATAAGATAGTGTCAAATGATGTATGGAAAAACGAGTCAAATAAATAAGGCTCAATTGAACCTTGAAAACTGTAGATATTGA
>NZ_WKZK01000085.1:0-18679 GCF_009680135.1 Eubacterium sp. BIOML-A2 | reverse complement strand
GTCGATTCAAATATGAAAAATCAAGCGGAAATGACACCCGCTCTATTTGTCATGCCCTAATCGACTGTGAATAGTAACGTTTTGCTTGATGCAAAAACAAAAAACAGAAATTAGAAACATGAAACATGAGGAAAAACGAATTGGAGGTATGTAGGTTATGAAAAAATTTGTGTGTGTTTTATTGATGGTTGCAGTTTTATTTAGTCTGACTGCCTGTGGCAGTTCTGAGGATTCTGCCGAATCAGCCTCAAAGAAGGAAGGGACTTACCTGATTGGTGTATCTATGAAGACAATGTCGGATGAATTTTCGAATACACTTGGCGAGGCAATTAAAACTGCCGCTAAAGAGTACCAAGATGTAGAGATTATATTTCTGGATGCGCAAGCAGATATTAGCAAACAAATTTCAAACGTGGAGGACATGGTGGCAAAAAATATTGACGTCCTTGTGCTAAATGCACAAGATGCGGAAGGGTCTGGCCAGGCATTGGACATCTGCGAGGCAGCGGGCATACCAGTGGTTGAGGTAAATACGACTACTACAAAAACAAACTATACTTCGTATGTCGGCTCAAACGATGTGGAAGCTGGCTCCTTGATTGGTGAATTTATTAATGAAAAGCTTGGGGGAAAGGGAAAAGTATGCATTATCGAAGGTTCCTTAGGACAAAGCCCTCAGATTTACCGTTATCAGGGAATTGAAGAGACTTTGTTAGACAATACGGATATTGAGGTATTGGCAAAGCTGTCTGCCGATTGGATGCGCGACAAGGCAATGTCTATTACAGAAGATTGGTTAGGGAGATACGATACAATTGATGCAATCCTTTGTGAAGATGACGAAATGGCTTTGGGTGCTTTAGAAGCATGTGAAGGTGCCGGGCGTGATGATATCCTGATTGTGGGGGTAGACGCTACCCCAAATGCGATGAATTCAGTAAAAGAAGGCGGAATGTCAGCAACAGTGCTGCAAGATGCGCAGAAGCAGGCAGAGACAACAATGGAAGTGGCATATAAAATTGCAAAGGGAGAAGATGTAGAGAAGGAATATATCGTACCATTCCAATTAATTACTATTGATAATGTGGACGATTATCTTTAAACGGTGCGATATAAAATAACGAATCAAAAGGGTTGAATCTTCAGCAAATAGGTTCAGCCCTTTTACATGTGGAAATGTGCTCAATGGCGGGGGGGTTTATTGCACAGCGAAGCACCCATATAGATAGTGTGGTTTAAAATTATATTAGGGTGGTTCTTGGCCTGTTCAGGTTCAATGACTAATTGTACAGCTTGTGCAGCGAGTTGTGAGACTGGCTGTAAGACGCTGGTAATCTGAGGTTGGATTAATTTTGTGTCATCCATAAAATCAAAGGAAACGATAGAGACATCCTCAGGGATCTTCTTCCTCAAATTCATCAAAGCGTGAATAATGCCATAGACTTGGACATTATTGTGTACAAAAATAGCATCGGGGAATGTAGGGAGGTTTAACATGCGCATTACGATGTCATATCCAGCATTAATCGTATAGGGACCTGAAAAAATCCGATGGGATATATCGACAGACTGTTCCTCCATCTTACGGCAGAACCCCTCCATACGATGGATTGCGGTAGTCTCTTGTACAGTTCCTGTTACAGCCACGATATTCTTGTGGCCGGTTTCGAAGAGCATAGAAGTAAGTTCGTATCCGGCACGTATATTATCAATACCGACAAAACTATAATCACTTCGGCTAAGACTAGGCATATTGTCAATATAGATAATATTCTGAAAAAACTTTTCTTGTTCATAGTGGGGAGCGGCAGAGGAAGGTGCAAATATGGTTCCTGCTACATTTTGGGATAAAAGCATTTCCATATACTGTCTTTCTTTTTTGAAATCATCATCTGTATTACAGAAGAGCATTCCATATCCGGCTTTATTAAGTTCCAAATCAATTGCCTGCAATAATTTAGTGTAGAATATATTGCTGATATCTGGTAACAATACACCAACTATAGGATTTGAATTGGTTTTAAGAGAACGGGCAGAAGCATTTGGGATGTACTGAAGGTCTTGGGCAGCCTTTAGGATTTGAGAACGTGTTTCTTCGCTCATCCGTCCTTTATTATTTAATGCACGTGATACAGTAGAAACGGATAATCCTAAAAAGTTGGCTAAATCTTTTAATGTAGTAGACATGTGTCACCTCTCAGCATAAAAATAAAAACTATTACAAGTATTCAGTAACTACGATAGTAGCGGAGTTACCATAAAATTTTAATATTATTATAGCCTAGTTCAGGCAGAACGTCAACGGAGGAACGAACAGGAAGATTTGAGAGCTAGGAAAGAAATAGTGAAATCTTTTTATTTTTCTTAAATTAAATCAGGAGGATAATTAATATGAGTACATTATATATTTCAGATTTAGATGGAACATTGCTTAATAAAGAAAAGAAAATTTCGGAAAGGTCAAAGAGAATTTTAAATGATTGTATTCGTGAGGGGATGAAATTTTCTATAGCAACTGCCCGGATGCCATATGGCTGTGATTACCGTCTAAAAGATATCAATTTACAGATACCGGGAATCCTTACAAATGGTGTGTTTTTATACGATTTTAATAAGAAGCAATACATATCTGCTGAATCCATCGAGCCAAAGTGTGCAACAGATGTCATAGAGTTACTGGAGGAACATCTGATTTCCTGTTTTGTTTATGTGTATTATCAAGGCGGGATTCATATTTATTATGGGAAAGAAGAGTTGCGAAGACAGACACAGTATTATAGTGACAGAGCCCTGGAGGAATGCAAGGAAGTCAGGTTGGTACAGAATTTACGTGAAACAGCAAAAAATGGAGAAGTTGTATATATCACATATTCCGGAGAGAAAAGTATGTTGGAGCCGATAAGTGAGGCATTAAAAAGAATGGAAGGCATTCATCACTCTTTTTATCTGAATATTTATAATGGGTTATATTGCCTGGAAATTTATAGTAGCAGAGCTAGTAAGAAGGCAGCCCTTCTGAAATTAAAAACCTATGTGGATTGTAATGAAGTTGTTGTTTTTGGCGATAATTGGAATGATGTGCCAATGATTGAAATTGCGGACAGAAGTTATGCGCCGGACAACGCTATTGAAGAAATTAAGCAAATGGTTACAGGGTGTATCGCAGGATGTAATGATGATGGAGTAGCACGGTTTTTAAGGGAAGAACATGAACGAAAGCACAAGATGTGCTGAGTAGCCGATTTAGTGGCATAAAAATCTGTTTGATAAATTATTTATACTTATTGTGAGCAGGAGAAGGGATATGGCAGTAACAGAAACCGGGCGATGGAACTAAGTAGACGGTAGTAATAAGTACATTTTTATGCTATCATAGAGGTCATAGCGACCATGAAAAATGATTTCAGGGGCAATTGCGTCTATTGCGGGCACTGCCAGCCTTGTCCGTCAGAGATAGATATTGCCACGGTGAACAAATATATGGATATCGCACGGCTCACGCCGGAGCATGTGCCGCCTTCTATCAAGTCGCATTATCAAAACCTGCTGCATAGAGGGGATGAATGTATCGGATGCAGGAGCTGTGAGAAGCGGTGCCCGTTTGGAGTGCCGGTGATTGAGAATATGGCAGAGGCATCAAGGGTGTTTGGTATGGGAGGGAATAAAGCATCCGCAGAATGATCGGGGTATCCGTGCCCCGGTAATTCTGCGGATGTTTTTTGATGCAAAAACGATACCCCAATCAGCATGCATTCCAAAAGCAAAGGGATACGGTTCCAGTATCAAAATAGTTCAATACACATCTTGAAGATGAAAAGACACGCATAGCCAATCCACAGTCCCAGCGCCTCCCCGGCCTCCCTGTCATTAAGCGTCCTCATCCGTCGACTAGGCTAAAGCTAGCCGACTCAATCCCGGTTTAATAGATCTTATGATGATGAATGTAAACTGTTATTACTCAAAGGTTGACAATTGAAACGGGATTCTATAATATAGTAGTAAAAACGGTAATAAAGGGAGATAAATTGATGGAAAATTTACTGGATAAGATGAAGAATAGAGTGCTTGCCGGCGATCTGCTTTCGAAGGAAGATGCTATGCAATTGGCGGAGCTGCCGCTGGAACCTTTATGTGAGGCTGCGGATGAGATCCGGGAGGTGTTTTGTGGAAAACGCTTTGATCTTTGTACCATTATTAATGGGAAAAATGGAAAGTGTTCGGAGGATTGTAAGTATTGTGCACAGTCAGCATTTTATTCCACTGAGGTTGAGAGCTACCCGCTTCTAAAGACGGATCAGCTGCTGGAACAGGCCAAGTACAATGCAGAGCGGGGCGTTATGAGATATTCGATTGTGACGTCAGGGAAAAGGCTGGATGACGGTGAAGTGGAGGCTGTGTGTAAAAGTATCCGCGCAATTCGGGAGAATGTGGATATCTCGGTTTGTGTATCTTTTGGGTTACTGGATGAGATGGCTTTTCGGAAAATTAAAGAGGCAGGTGCTTGCCGGGTACATAATAATTTGGAATCCTCCAGAAATTATTTTAGGGAGGTCTGTACGACACACTCTTATGAAGAAAAGATTGAGACTGTTAAGGCTGCTAAGCGTGCCGGGCTTAGTGTCTGCAGCGGGGGGATTGTGGGGCTTGGAGAGACGATGGAAGACCGGATTGACCTGGCTTTAACGGTCAGAGATCTGGGGGTGCGTTCTATTCCGGTTAATATGCTGAACCCGATTCCAGGCACGCCATATGAGAGAAATCCCCGGCTTACGATTGAGGATATGTGTAGGATAACGGCAGTTTTCCGGTTTCTTGTGCCGGATGCATTTATCCGGCTGGCGGGCGGCCGCGGATTGATGGCGGATAAAGGAAAACGGTGCTTTCAGTCAGGCGCCAATGCGGCTATTACAGGAGATATGCTGACGACAGCAGGGATAACCATAGAGCAGGATATGCGGATGCTGAAAGAACTGGGTTTTGAGGTGAAGCCCTAATTATAGTGAAATATTAAAAAATAAATGTCGAAAAAGAGAAACGGTCAGAAATAACTGGCGGTTTCTTTTTTACAAATGTATAGGGGGGAATATGGTATAATTAAAATGTATTGCGAGCTAGAAATCAGCTTATCTGATTTCCTCTAGCGAGCGAAAGAATGGGTATAGGAGGAGTAATATGGATAGAACCGGAATTAGGCCCCAGGTAATCGAAGAGATTAAGACGCTGGCGGAAAAATATAAGATTAGCAAGGTGATATTATTTGGCTCGCGAGCACGCGGTGATTTTAAAAGGATAAGCGATATTGATTTGGCAGTGGAAGGGGGAGATTTTGAACGCTTTGCATTGGATGTAAACGAAGAAACATCGACACTGCTGGAATATGATATTGTTGATTTAAGACAGGATATACAAGAGGAACTGAGAGACTCAATTAAAAAGGAGGGGAAAATACTTTATGAGAAAATATGATAATTTCTGCAGTGCACTGTTAAAACTGGAGGAAATTTATAATTATGAGGAACCGTTCGATAATGTTATATTGACAGGCTTGGTGGGATTATATGAAATTTGTTTTGAGCAGTCATGGAAGATGATGAAAGATATATTGGAATCCCACGGCTATGAGGAGGGAGCTACCGGCTCACCTAAGATAATTTTGAAAACAGCATATAAAGCCGGGATGATTAAAGACGAGGAACTATGGATTCGGGCGCTGCACGAAAGGAATAATGTATCGCACTCTAATAATAAAAGGGTTGCTCTTGAAATCATCACGCAGACAAAAGATTATTTTTATGAAATGTTCTGCAAATTGAAAAAGGAAGTTGAGGATAATTGGGTATAGGTTTAGGCGTAGAACTGCCCGTGCAGACAATGATTGCCTGTGCAGAGCTATAAGTGTAGACTATGCACGGATTCTGATCGTTTTTATTTATGATATGTACGAGATTTAATATATAGAATGTTAAAAAAATGTATGTTATGATATTGATAAACTTATAAAGAAGCACTGGAACAAAATACTTTATGCAAATAGAGGGAGAGAAAATGGATTTTAGCTATGACGAATATGAGAAACAATGCGAAAAGATTTGTGCCGTTAATTATCAGTTGTTAGATTTATTTGAAGAAGATTTAAGAGATTTGTCGCCCAAGACGGTAAGGCAGCATGTAAGTAATGTAGATTTTTATATCAATGATTATCTGCTTTATGAGGATGCGCTGTCTTTCGAAGCGGGAATAGAAAAGATTGATGATTTTTTGGGAAATTTCTTCATTCGTAAATGTATGTGGTCTACTCCGGGAAATATAAAAAGCACAGCCGCAAGTATAAAAAAGTTTTATAAATGTATGCTGGATCATGGAAAAATCCAAAGGGCAAGCTATAATTACCTGTACGGTGAGATAAAAGAAAGAATGCCAAAATGGCAGGCAGATTGTGCACAATACAATGATATTGATGCAGACAATCCATTTGATTATTTTTATTATTGAGTTCGAATCAGTAAGTTTTGAAAGATCAAAATGCATTTGAAGATATAGACCATTTGATTTTGGAAAAAAAAACAGTAATCTTTTTTACACATTACATTTTATAAAAGCGATCAATCCAAAAGCAAGTCATACTCTCCTTCCCCCGCGCATACATTGTAAAAACAATGATTGCAGGGGGATTTTTTTGAAAGATTATATTGAGGAAAGAGCCGTGGAAATCGCCAATTATATCATAGATAACAGTGCCACAGTTCGGCAGACGGCGAAGCAGTTTGGAATCAGCAAGAGTACGGTACATAAGGATGTGACGGAGCGGCTCCTACAGATTAATCCTGCATTGGCGGGAGAGGCACGGAAGGTGCTGGACATGAATAAGTCTGAGCGCCATATACGCGGCGGACTTGCTACCAGAGAAAAATATCTGCATCAGCACTAGTACATCGTAAAATAAGTAACTGACTCATAAGCTGAGATAAATTTTCGAGAGTGCTGCTCCACAAACGCAGGCGTAGTGGGCTACGCTGAGGCTTGTGGAGCAGTGCTATCGGAAATTTAGGTCTGCTTATGTGGCAGTTAATTATTATACGATGTACTAGTACAGCATTGCACTAATAATTCAGCAATAAGCACCTGCTCTCTACGCCATAGCTGTACCTGCTTACGCTAGACGTAGGAACCACTACGCCGTCGCGAAAGCAGGCATAACTCTGACGCAGATATCAGGCGCTTATTACTGAAAGATTAATGCACTGCTGTACTAGAGAATTACAGATAGAATGCACCTCAGGCGCCGGGAATCAGACAACCCGGTACTTAGGTGCATTTTATTGTGTACAGATATAGGCTTTGCGTGTAACAGCAGTGGAGTCTAAGGCACGTCATAAACATTGGCCAAGTGCCCTGCCTGATGCCAGGGTTTTCATGAATTCCATGATTATGGTATAATGTCTACTGTAAATGATAACAGATTCAGTTATAGTGACAAAGGAGAAAAGGCTGTGAAGAGATATAAGAGAATCTGTGCACTTCTGCTTGCCTTTTTACTGACTGCGGGGAATGCCGCAGGATGTGCAGAAAAAGAGCAGGACACGGTGAAAGAAAAGGAAAAGATCACGATCTGGTACTACTGGAGCCAGAGCTATGTAAAAAAAGAACTGGCGAATCTGGTAAATGGATTTAACCGCACCCAGGATGAGATTGAAGTAACGACCCAGTATGTGCCGGATGAAGATTTCAAGAAAAAACTGGCCCTAAGCATGGCGGATGGTAATATGCCGGAGCTGGCGTTGGTGGACTCATCGGATTTTCATTATTTTCATGCAATGGAGCCTTTTGCGGATCTGACAGATGAGATCAGGGGTTTTGATGAATATCTGCCGGAAGTGAAGGAAGCCTGCAGTGTGAATGGTCGGATGATGGGGCTTCCTTATGGAATGAACTGTGCGGTCCTCTATTATAATAAGAACATCATGGAAGTGCACGGGGCCGAAGTACCGCAGACATGGCAGGGGCTTTATGATACGGCAGTGAAGCTCTCTGATCACGGACATTACGGTTTCGGCCTTCCGGCAGTGGAGAGTGAAGAAAGTGTATATAGTTTCCTGCCGGTTTTGTGGTCGATGGGCGGAGAGGTGGATGCACTGGATTCGTCCGGAAGCAGGCAGGCACTCCACCTTCTGCGGCAGCTGACGGAATCGGGGGCCATGAGCAGGCAGACAATCAGCCTGACAGAAGGCGATCTTCTGCGGCAGTTTGTTGAGGGCAATATTGCAATGATGATCAACTCTTCTTCTATGATTGCCTCTATCCGGGATTTAAATCCTTTTTTGAAGTACGGTGTCACGGTTCTGCCTGCGGCCGATGATGGTACCCGGACAACCGTGCTGGGCGGGGAGATTTTTGGGGTTACTAAGGGAGCACATCAGGATGCTGCGGTCAAATTTCTGCAGTATGTAAGCGACAAAGAACGGATGTCTTCCTATATGGAACGTTCCGCTTATATGGCTCCCCGCCGGGATGTGCTTGAAAATCAGTATGTGGAGGATCCGCTGAACAGGAGTATGATAGAGATTGCCAAATCAGCCAGGACGAGAGAGTTCTCGGTGGAATGGCCGTACATATCCAGAGTACTTACGGATGCAATGGGGGAAGCAATTATCGGAGAAAAACCGGAGGATGAAATTCTGAGAGAGGCAGCAGAAAGGATGGCTGAGATCAGGAGAGGAGACTTATGAAACGGGAAAGAACATTGAGAACAAGGATGTCCTTTAGATTTCTGATGGCGGCGCTGGTGCCGGTCTGCCTGTTTGCTGTTATTTCCCAGATGAGACTAAGGAGCAGCCTCGAGGACAACATAGACGGCCGTATCAGCAGTAATCTGTACAATGCCAATAAATCCCTGGACATGGTATTGGAAAAGTATGAGACAATCCTGTATGATATGTGTACGGATGATACGATCATAGATACCGTGCTGGAAATTATGAAGGAACAGGATGATCTGGACGTTAACAGCAGTACGCTGCGGCATGAACTGAGCCATATCTGCAATAGTAACCCAGGAGTGGAAGGGATCACGATATCGCTTCGGAACGGGCGTATTATATTCTATGACCGATTGAATTCTTCCTCCACAAACAGCGTCTGGGCGGATAAAATCACGGTTCCGGAGATTGGGAAGGGATATGTATATCAGGGGCTCACAGATCCGGTGACTGCAAATGAACGGAAAACGTATTTATTTCAGATCGGGAGAAAACTGATCGATTACAGGAATATCAATGATCCTCTGGGGATCGTGGTAATCAGCATCAACCAAGAGCAGATACGGGATACGCTGGTGTCGGGGACGGACAATGCCACATATCTGCTGCAGGGAAATACGGTGATCAGTTCTCCGGACTCTGCAGATATCGGAAGCGAATTCAACAGTCAGAAGGATACAGCTGATCGTAAGTATACGACGATGCTGCATGAAAAAAGCGGTTTTACCATCTGCAATGAGCAGCCGCTGGCTGATTATAACAGGGCAATCTGGGAACAGGTGTTGTTTTTCTTCGTGATAGCAGTAGTATCCTGTGCAATTATGGTCTGTTTGATTTACATGTCCACGCAGCCGTATCTGGCGGCAGTGGATTCTCTCGTGAATGCCATGAATGATCTGGAAGAAGGGGATTTTGGAGTCAGCATCCAGATTCCAGAAAGTATGCCGCCGGAAATACGGAGGATTGGCACAGGATTTAATGAGATGGTTGTCCATATTGACGATCTGATCGGTCAGGTGAAGTCGGCTGTTGTAGAGCAGAAAAATGCGGAACTCTCCGCACTGGAAGCACAGATAGACCCTCATTTTCTGTACAATACGCTGGATACGATTAACTGGAAGGCTATTGAAAATGAGCAGTATGACATCAGCGGGATGGTAGGGGCGCTGGCTGATATTCTTAGATATACCGTCAAAAATGCGGGCGGTACGACTACGGTTAGTAAGGAACTGGGATGGCTTCGGCATTACTGTATGCTGCAGAGTGCAAAACTAGGAAAGCCGCTGACGATATTAGAACAAGTGCCTGAGGATATGATGGGATATAAGATCCATAAGCTTTTGCTGCAGCCCTTTGTGGAAAATTCCATCAAACATGGGTTTGGGGGAAAAGACGGGGACTGCCGCCTGACCATCGTGATGCGCCGGACAGAAGAGCAGATCCACATGATTATAGAAGATAACGGATTTGGCATTGGGCCGGAGACGTTAAAGAGATTGAATGATGAAGAGCAGGATATGGAGGGACACGTAGGTATTGCAAATGTCCGGAAACGCCTGAAACTGTACTACGGGGATGATGCCACCATTTACTTTGAAAGTATGCTGGGAAGTTGGACAAAAGTGCATCTGTTTGTGCCCGGAAAGGAGGACCAGCAGTGAGGATTGTAATTGTGGAAGACGAGGCGCCGATCCGGGAAGGCCTTGCAAAGATTTTACATAAAATAAACCCGGATTATGAACTGGTGGGGAAGGCCGGGGATGGAAAGGCCGGATATGAGCTGATCCGGAGAATGGAACCCGATCTGGTGATACTGGACATACAGATGCCGAAGATGGATGGGCTGTCGATGCTCAGAATGCTGCGAAAGGAGCAGAACCACTGCAGAGTGCTCATCCTGTCAGCTTATTCGGACTTTAATTATGCAAAACAGGCAATAGAGCTTGATATTGAGAATTATCTTCTGAAACCAATCAAGATACCGGAGCTGAAACGGGCTCTGGGGCAGATCGAGGAGGAGCTGGACAAAGAGAAAAGCCAGGATAAAGTATTTACCGTCCAGGGAATCTTTATTGGATGCTTAAACGGACAGCTTGCTCCGGACAGGCAGTTCCATAATATGACGATGGAAAAATACGGATTCTCCGTGGAGAATCCCGCCGAGGTCTTCGTTCTGTGGCTGGGAGACGGATATGAAGAACAGAAAAAAACGGCAAAGGATTTGCTGGAGGATGTGGGCGCCCACACGGTTAAATTTGCCTCCTGTGTGATAGAAGCCGATGCGTGGCAGATGCTGATTATGATACTCTACCGGGTTCCCCGGGACTGTGCCTTATATGAATACTTCCAGAATTCTGTAGTCCCTATGCTGTGCAGCAATCTGAAAAGCCCTGTGGTCTGCATCTGGAAGAGCATAGAGCGGATTCTGGATTTGCCGGAGGCTGTCAGCGGGATACAGAAGGAAAAGGAATGGAACCTTCTTTTGAATAAGGGAACCCTGCTTAGGAAAGAGGAGATTGAAAAGTTAAAAATCGTGCCCCTGAAGCATCCGGCTGAGCTGGAGGACGAGGCATGCCAGGCGATCAAGAGGGGGGACTGGGAGACGCTCAAAGAATGTTACAGGAAGCTGTTCCAATATTATCCGGAGTCTCCCCATCTGCCGGAAGAAATCAAGAAATCACTCATACGTTTTAACTGGGCTGTAGCAAATTCGCGGGGGAACATCCAGGAACTGGATGCGGAACTGGAGATTCAGGGGATCCTGGGGGAAGTGTCCGGGGCGGCGAGCTGGGACCAGATTAAACGCAGCATGGAAAAGTTCTTTGAACTGCTGGATCTTAATATGCAGGAAAAAGAGGAGCTGCCGGTGAGTGTTCTTGTGCAGAAGGCCCAGCAGATGATCCGTAAGTACTATGACCAGGGCATCACCCTGGAGGAAGTGGCAAACAAACTGTTTGTTTCGGAAGAATATCTGAGCGCACAGTTCAAAAAAGAAACCGGCGCCACATTTTCAGAAACAATCCGGAAGCTGCGGATTGAGAAGGTGAAACAGCTCTTAGCCGATACGCACCTGAAGCTAAATCAGATTGCAGAGCTGGCCGGATACTCGGATCCCAAGTATATGAGCAAGGTCTTTAAAGAGGAAGTGGGCATGCTTCCAAATGAGTTTCGTAAGTCAGTCCAT
Organism: Eubacterium sp. BIOML-A2; assembly: GCF_009680135.1. Classification (NCBI taxonomy): domain Bacteria; kingdom Bacillati; phylum Bacillota; class Clostridia; order Eubacteriales; family Eubacteriaceae; genus Eubacterium; species Eubacterium sp. BIOML-A2. Next base: position 6,739 of record NZ_WKZK01000085.1, on the reverse strand, counting down.
TAAATTTTTCTACCTTTTTCAGAAATTTCGTCCTTGTAAATGGAAAAAATTGTGCTATGATGTCGATAACAAAAAAGCAGAAGCTAATGAAAGCCGTCATAGATAATCTGAAAAAAGGAGAGAAAAGAATGAATCAAATGATCATAAAATTTCAAAACCCTGAAGAAGTGCTTGACTTTGTAAATAAGGTTGCTAAGTATCCTTATGATATGGATATGAAGAGAGGCAGATTCGTAGTAGACGCCAAGTCGATACTTGGGATTATGAATCTGGGCTTCAATCATCCCATTGAACTGAAAATCTATGATGAGGACTGTGAAGACCTGAAACAGGAGATCTCAAAGTATGCTGCGGCATAAAAGCGGCAGTGCGTGCTGTAATTTAACTGCTATATCTGGGCGATATTAATCAAACAAAGCGTATAACTTGCATCTTAAAACTTCTCGGCGTATAATGTACGCGCTGAGAAGTTTTTTCTATGAAGGAAAAGTGCCTGTCACTTTCGCTTCATAAAAACCTCTGGGAGATGCACACGCCGCGATAAGATATATAACCGCAAAGCGGTATCGCCGCGGCGTCAAAGTGAGTATGCCCCTCTTGAGTGAAGGGAGGGAGAGTTGAAGTGTGCCTCCTCACTTTGTTATTTATGCGGTGCTAAAGAGTGCGAGTCCCTCTTGAGTGCGGGAATGATGGTTTGAGGTGGGCCTGCCCGCTTTGATATGGGAATGAAAGAGTAGGAATGAAAGTATGAGAAAACAAATAGACAGAAGCGCCTATTTATTTGATAACAAGGCGCTGAGAGCATTGATCATTCCGCTGATTATCGAGCAGCTGCTTGCAATACTGGTCGGTATGGCGGATTCTATTATGATAGCGAGTGTCGGAGAGGCGGCGGTATCCGGAGTGTCGCTGGTTGACAATATCATGGTGCTCTTTATTAATGCTTTTGGAGCTCTGGCCGCTGGAGGCGCGGTTATATCAGGGCAGTATCTGGGGCAGAAGAGTGACAAAAACGCCTGTGAAGCTTCCAATCAGATTGTATGGTTTATCACGATCGTAGCCGTGGGGATTATGGCCATTATTTACTGTGGAAAATGGTTTATCCTGCATGTGGTATTCGGTGCGATCGACGCGGATGTAATGGCACATGCGAATACATACCTGCTGATTGTATCAGCCTCCATTCCGTTTATGGCATTATACAATGCTGGAGCGGCGATATTCCGTGCCATGGGTAACTCTAAAGTGTCCATGCAGGTCTCGATCATTATGAATTTGATTAATATTGGAGGAAATGCGATCCTGATATACGGATTCCACCGGGGAACGGAAGGGGTGGCGATTCCAACACTGATCTCCAGGGTTGTAGCGGCCGTCATAATTACCGTGCTGCTGACGGACCAGAAGCGGCAGCTGCACATCAGCAGGAGCTTCCATTACCGTCCGGACTGGCGGATGATACGAAGAATCCTGTCGATCGGAGTGCCCAACGGCCTGGAAAACAGCATGTTCCAGCTGGGGAAAATCATGGTGCTGAGCCTGGTATCTACATTCGGCACCTATGCGATCGCTGCAAATGCAGTCAGCAATGCTGTGGCTCTGTTCCAGATTCTGCCGGGAATTGCACTGAATCTTGCGATCACCTCCGTGATTGCAATGTGCGTGGGGGCAGGGGATTACGAACAGGCACATTATTACACAAAAAAACTTGTAGGGATTGTGTACGTACTGATCTGGATTATGAACGCAGTCATTTTCCTTCTGCTGCCATTTATATTGAAGGCATACCACTTATCAGACCTCACGGCGGAGACAACGAGGCAGATATTATATTTCCACAGTATCAGCTGCATGATCGTGTGGCCGATTGCCTTCTCATTGCCCGCAACTCTGCGCGCTGCCGGGGATGCAAAAGTTACCATGATAATATCCATTGCCTCTATGTGGATCTTCAGAATTGTCTTCAGTTATATACTGGGAAGATACATGGGACTCGGCGTCTTTGGAGTCTGGGTGGCTATGGTAATCGACTGGTGCTTCCGGGCCGTCTTCATGATGGTCAGGTATCATGGCGGAAAATGGAAATTGATGCGGAGTATATAAGCAGGGAAAATAGCAGATTATACAATCTAGGGCGATGGATTTCACTGGAAATGCGGCCTGAAAACCAGACGTGGATGCGCGGAGAGATGTAAATAAGCCATTTTTTTGAAAAGAGAGTCTTGTAAATCGCAAAACCCTCCCTTATAATAGGAAAGTAAATTTAAAACAGGTTTAGACATTGCGTGTTCAACAGGAGGATAAATTTGAAGAATGAATTAGTCATTGTCCTGGATTTCGGAGGGCAGTATAATCAGCTGGTCGCAAGGCGTGTCAGAGAGTGCAGCGTGTATTGCGAGATCTATTCTTATAAGACAGATATAGAAAAAATAAAGGCAATGAATCCGAAAGGAATCATTCTGACAGGAGGGCCGAACAGCTGCTACGAGGCCGATTCCCCGACTTATACAAAAGAACTTTTTAAGCTTGGCATACCGGTACTCGGCTTATGCTATGGCGCACAGCTGATGATGCATGTGCTGGGAGGCCGGGTAGAACGTGCGGATGTGCGGGAGTATGGAAAGACAGAAGTTCTGATCGACAAGCCGGATTCCAAAGTATTTGAAGATGTATCCACCCCGACAATCTGCTGGATGAGCCACTTTGACTATATCTCCCAGGCGGCGCCCGGATTTGAAGTCACGGCGCATACTGCAGACTGCCCGACAGCAGCAGCGGAGAGAGCCCGGGACGGCCTTTATGCGATTCAATTCCATCCAGAGGTGCTGCATACGGTTGAAGGCACAAAGATGATTAATAACTTTTTAAAGAATGTCTGCGGCTGTGCCGGAGACTGGAAGATGGACGCATTTGTAGAAGAGACGATCAAGGCGATCCGGGAAAAAGTTGGCGGCGGCAAAGTGCTCTGCGCGCTTTCGGGCGGCGTGGATTCATCTGTGGCGGCAGTGCTGCTTTCCAAGGCGATCGGATCACAGCTCACCTGTGTATTTGTGGATCATGGCCTTTTAAGGAAAGATGAAGGGGACGAAGTAGAGGCTGTCTTCGGACCGGAAGGGCATTATGACCTGAACTTTATCAGGGTCAATGCGCAGGAGAGATTTTATAGTAAACTTGCCGGAGCTGTCGAACCGGAAGAGAAGCGGAAGATTATAGGAGAAGAATTTATCCGTGTATTTGAGGAAGAGGCCCAGAAGATCGGGGCGGTAGATTTTCTCGTGCAGGGAACGATATATCCGGATGTAGTAGAGAGCGGCCTGGGCGGGGAATCCGCAGTGATCAAATCCCATCACAATGTTGGCGGGCTGCCGGATTATGTGGATTTCAAAGAGATCATAGAGCCGTTGAGAGACTTGTTTAAGGACGAGGTGCGTAAGGCAGGACTGGAACTCGGGATACCGGAGAGACTGGTGTTCAGGCAGCCATTCCCTGGGCCGGGACTGGGAATACGGATTATTGGCGAGATTACCGCTGAAAAGGTGAAGATTGTGCAGGATGCAGACGCTATTTACCGTGAGGAAATGGATGCTGCCGGAATGAATAAGATTGTGGGACAGTATTTTGCTGCTCTGACCAATATGCGGTCTGTGGGGGTTATGGGGGATGAGAGAACCTATGACTATGCAGTGGCGCTGCGGGCGGTGAATACCATAGATTTCATGACTGCGGAGTCGGCGGAAGTGCCTTGGGAGGTGCTGCACCGGGTAACCAGCAGAATTGTGAATGAAGTGGGGCATGTGAATCGGGTGTTCTATGATTTGACGGGGAAACCGCCGGGGACGATAGAGTTTGAGTAGCGGACATAACCCCGGAAATGCTGATAAAATCAGCGTTTCCGGGGTCGCTTTATGTCCTTTGGCTCTAATTATCCTTTTATCCTATATATCTTTCTAAATTCTTTTGGAGTAATACCGACAATTTTCCGAAACCTTTTGATAAAATATTTTGTGTCACTATACCCTAATTCCTCACTGATTGTGTAAATTTTTTTATCAGTGTTAATTAATAGTTCTTTGGCTTTTGAGATTTTCAAAAATGTTAAATACTCAATGATAGTCTGGCCGGTCGCGGAACTATAAATATTACTGAGGCTTGTATAATTGATACAAAATATATCTGCCAAATCTGATAGGGTGATTTTTTCATTTAAATGATTCGTCAGATAGTTCTGCACCTGATCAATGAGATAAGCATGCGTACTGTTTATTTGTTCAAAAGCTTTATTGAAGACACTGTCAATCATTGACAGCAATGTTTCTTCAATTTCTTCTAAACTATAATAGTTATAAAGGAATTCCAGGCTTTCCGCATAATCAATATAGCATGCTGTGGACATATTTTTGTCGTTGCAGTATTTGACGATCACAAGTGAAATCTTATTCACCCATGATTGAAGTTCAAAATAGGAGGGTCTTTTTTCTCTTATATAATCCATAAATTCATAGATAGAATCCCGGACATCCAACAGATTGTTTTGATCAACCTGGAGCTGCAGATTGTTATAAATCATGTGTGGAAACGTACATATACCTTGATCAGCATATAGGCAGATTGATTTTTTTTCATAAAAGTACTGTTTTAAAGCAGAAATTCCGCTAAAAAAGGCATTCTTGAATGTGTCGGTAAAGGTGCTTTGATAAATGCTTGCATGTACACCTGCTTCACGCGGAAAAGACCAAAGGAGTTTCGAAAGCTGCTTATAAAGAAAATCTGTATCTATATCAGGTTTTTTGATTAAAATACAATAAAGCTTCTGACGGAACAGAAAAACATGACTGTCCTGGGAGAGGGCTGTTGAAAACTCCTTTAACTGCGGACGAAAGCTGGCAGAGATATTAGAAAAATGTGAATTGCCTTCCAGAAATAAAAACCAGATATTCTGAAAACTAAACCCGCATTGGCGTTTAAGCATTGTGACGGTCTCTTTTTTATTTTGTGTTGCAGCTTCTGAGAATAATAAATCCAAAAACTGTTCATATTCTGAATCTTTAAAATTATATTTATAGGGTGCCTTTTCCAACTGCAGAAAATTTTCTACACTTGTAATGATTTTATCAAATTCAGATGGAAGAACAGGCTTGAGCACATAACGAAATACATGGAACTCGACAGCTTTAGCGGCATAAGAAAATTCGGAGTATCCACTGATAATAATAATGGGGATAGTACTATTGGTTTTCCTGATTTTACTGATTAGTTCAAGGCCATTAAATTTTGGCATACGGATATCTGTGACAATCAGCTGAATGTCTGTATGTGTTTCAAGGTATTGAAGAACCTGGTCGCCGTCTTCAAATAAACCTGATATAAACCATTTGGGAGAGTGATTTTCAAAAATGGCGGCAATTCCGGTACGGCTTTGAATTTCATCGTCAATAATGATTACATGATTCATATACATCCCTCACTTTTGTACAGGCAGACGGATTATGATTTTTGTTCCTTCTGCTAATTTTGAAATGATCTGTATTCCATAAGGTCTTCCAAATTTCTTCTTAATATAGGCATTTGTATTTCCAATGCCAATTCCGCTGCTGTTACCATAAAGAACTGTGTATATGGCAGATTCGGTCATACCCTTTCCATTATCTTCTATAATCAAAAATAAATCATTTTGTTTAGAGTAGATATTCAGTTTTATGATTCCGCCATGATGGATTTCAGAAAAACCATGCAGCAGGGAATTCTCAATAAATGGCTGGAGAATGAACCGGGGAATTTTATAATTCATAATATTTTCTGCAATATTATATTGAATAGAGAACGAATCCTGAAACCGCATATTCTGTATATATATATAATTTTTTAACCAAAGTAGTTCATCAGACACAGATACAAAATCATTGTCTTTAATAATGCTGTATCTTAAGATTTGTGACAAGGCATTTATTACTTCCGGAATTTTTTTTGCATTTTCATTCTGAGCCATCCAGTTTATAGAGTCCAGAGTATTATATAGAAAATGAGGGTTTAGCTGTGCATGAAGAAGGGCGAGCTGCTGCCGGGCTTCTTTTTTGGATGACTCTTTTAATTGTTCAACAAGATGCAGAGTTCGCGTACTCATTTCCTGAAAAGACTCATATAAGTAACCTATTTCATTTTGAATAGGATAGTCTGGTATGGGAAAGTAATTCATATAATTCTGATTATGCATAATAATAGACAAATGTTGTATTGGCGTAATAATCTGTTTGGTACATAGTGAAAAAATAAGTAACAAACAGATAAAATTTACTACTGATATCAGCAAAAGGACAATCCGAACATACTGTGCAGCACTTTTTATGATGGGAACGGGGAGCAGCGAGTAGCAATTGTAGTTTAGCGAGTCCGTCATGGAGTAAAAGCAATAGTATTTATTTCCGTTGATAGTTCTCACAGAATAATCGCCTGACGGAGCAGATAACGTTTCTTTTGGTATAATTTCACCGATTTGACATTTTACCAGATCTTCAAGGTATCCCCATATTAAAGTGTTGTTTTCGGAGGTAATAAGCAGTATGGCTTCAGATTTAAATCCTGAAGTTGAGATAATATCTTCAAAAGATGAGATATCTATTTCAATCAGTAAAATGCCGATGGGACAGAAATTATGCTCGGTACTGTATAGTGGCTCAGTTGTCAAGACAAAAATCTAAGATTTTTATAATGAACTGATATGGTGGACAAGTTACAAGGAACA
>NZ_WKZK01000084.1:0-20374 GCF_009680135.1 Eubacterium sp. BIOML-A2 | reverse complement strand
TGTTCCTTGTAACTTGTCCACCATATCAGTTCATTATAAAAATCTTAGATTTTTGTCTTGACAACTGAGCCACTATAGTCTTTGTCAGCAGCAGTGATGGAGACGGAAGCAAAAGCTTCTACCGGAGTTCCCAGGTCTGCAGAGACAGTATAAGGCATCTCGATGGAAATACTTTTATCCATTCCCATCGCCAGGTACTGTTTTTCTGCTTCCATCATTTCCGGAGCAGTCTCACGTATGCCGATGATGTTAAAATTTTGTATATTGCTGTCTATCTGCAGTTCGATGGTCATGCCAATGACATCTGTATTACCAAATAAGTATAGTGCTGTCAGTTCGTCTATGACGCACACTTTGTTGGCATTTGCAACATCATTATCCGTGAAGTAACTTCCCTTTACCAGAGGATTTTGGTATTGTGCGTTTTCATAATCAGGAGTTGTCAGCCCTACGTAGGCATCAAATTTCCCTTTTCGGGTTGTAATGGATCCCAATGTACCCGTATAGGCGGATACGCTCTGTATGGAATCTCCCAGGGTTGTTTTCAGATAAGAAATATCTTCGCCCGTAATGCAGTTGGGGTCCGATACCTCGTCGGAATTAGCCTGGACCGTGACGGTGTTGTTCTGTTCGTTTGAAGCATCGACCACATCTTTTTTCAGACCGTTTCCGATGGAAACGATGGTGACGACAGATGTGATGCCTATGATGATACCCAGCATCGTAAGGAAGGAACGGCCTTTATTGGAACGGATATTATCAAGAGCCATTTTTACGTATTCTAAAAATTGTCCCATATTAAGTCCTCTTTTCTCAATCAGTCCGTTTATTCTTTCACTGCTTCTGCACCGGCATCGGAGCCCGTGCCCTTTGCAGGCGCCGCAGTAGCCTTCATGCCGTCCTCAATATCTACGTTCAGATCATTTACCACTTTGTCACCCTTTTTCAGGCCGCTCTTAACTTCGATCTGTGTGGTGGATGCGGTACCCAGTTCGACCGGTTTTTTCTTTACAACACCGTTCTCAATTACATAGACAAAATCGCCCTTAGAGGAGGTGTTGATGACTTCCGTTGGAACAACCAATACATTGTCGGCCTCCGCAACGGTCATCGTGATTTTGGCTGTAGCGCCGATGCAGAGGTTTTCATCCGGATTGTCGATATGGATCTCTGCACCGATGACCGGGTTCCCTTTTTCATGTAATAGGAAAGTTCTCCTGCCGGAGAACTCTTGATAAAAAAAGCCCGCACGGAGGCGGGCAGAGAAAATAAAGTGACGTGTTAGAAGATAAAAAATCCATCTTCAACATCCTCACCGAATACATCTTCATGTAAAAAGTAATCCATATCAAGAAGGTCACTGTCACGCATTCTTTTAATCATCTCTGCGGTCATACCTTCAGGTGGATTTTTGGTGTATTTTTCTCTGAGTTTCTTTACAAGTTCTTTTTCTGTAATGGTGTTCATAAGCATAGTCTCCATTCGGGATAAGATAAGTTGATTGTATCACAGAACAGAGAGGTAAGATATGGTTTCTTACGGTCAGGCAGGTGAACGACAGGCGTGTTTCGCCATAGCCCTTTCATACATTTCTTGCAAAGAAACAGGTTTGTGATTGTAATAAACTTCAAGAACAGACATTGTATTTCCGCAATGCTGACATTTTAAAGGGTCATATCCGAAAGAGGATAAAATAGAAGGACGCCATTTATTAAAACTGAGAAGGATATGGTGTTTTTCCCGGGAAATGGCACGATGTAATCTTTTATCACTGTCACGATGTCTTGCATATATGCCATAGTAGCGAATCATTTTAAAGTGTTTCTCAGGTATATGACGAATGAGACGTTCGATGAATTCCAATGCAGGAATAGATTCGACAATCAGTTTATTATCTTCATGGCGATTGTAATGGAAAGTAACAGTATCTCCATCATAGGAATCTATGCGTGAAGTGGCGATCACAGGACGTCCAAGATAACGACCAATATATTTGATGACTTTATCAGGTTCACAGTCCTTGGGTTTAGCAAAGACATAGAAACCATCTGGAGTGATGCGATAAATCAACGCTTTTGTAGGTTTAAAAGAATCACCGAGTTTTTCATGCATGATATTTAAGAGAGCAGTACGGAAAGCAAAACGTAAAAAAGGAAAGCTAAAATGTTTAAAGTGACGCCAAGAGGTGAATTTTCCAGAGGCACCTTCCGAAATCAGGCAGTGGATATGAGGATTCCATTTGAGGTCGCGACCGAAGGTGTGAAGGACAGAGATGAAACCAGGTGTAAAAGATTCGGATTTGTTTTCTTTATAAAACATGCGTAAAACAACGCTTTGGACAGCAGAAAAGAGACAGTTCAGTAAAGAACGGTCTTCGAGAAAAAAGTGGCGTAATTCCTCAGGGATTGTAAAGACACAATGTCTGTGTTTGCAATACACGAGTTTAAAAGACATAGAGGTAGTGCGGTCAATGGAGTACATATTCCCGCAAGTAGGACAGAATCGGCTGTGACAACGAAAAGGTACGAATTTATAGTTCCCACATTTATCACAGATGTACATTGCCCCACCAAAGGAAGCGTCGCCACAGTTCAGCATCTTGTCTACATTCTCAAGGACAGAATTGCGAGGATGTAAAAGATAAATCATTTCTTCATAATGGTCATTAAAGATTTCCTGTAAAACGTTCATAAGACTATTATGGGGGAAAAGAAGAGAAAAAGAAACCCACCCCTCAAAGATTGAGGGGTAGGGGGAGTTGAAGTGTCATAGACACTATTTTTATTTTTACTGATATTCGCAAACTACAAGAAAAAGCCGAAACTTCATATACTCTAATCACAGAGGAAGTGGAGGTTTTGATATGAGTAACAGTTTAGCGGCAGTACATCCCGAATTGATTGCCGAATGGTCGGATAGGAATTTACCGCTGACACCTGACAGCGTGACTTTCGGCTCGAATAAGAAAGTATGGTGGAAAGGTGCTTGCGGTCACGAATGGGAAACAAGTATAAAGGCTCGTTCCAGTGGAGAGAAATGCCCCATATGCTCCGGTGCGAGAGTGATTGAGGGAATTAACGATTTAAGTACATTGAAGCCGGAATTGGCTTCGGAGTGGTCAGAGAAAAATGAAATCAAGCCGACAGAGGTATCTATCGGCTCACACAAGAAAGTGATATGGAAGTGTAAATTAGGACACGAATGGATAGCCACTGTAAAGAGCAGAACCATCAACAAAACAGGTTGCCCGTACTGCTCCCATAACAAAGTGCTTGTAGGATTTAATGACTTTGCAACGCTATTCCCGGAAGTTGCAAATGAATGGTCGGACAAGAATGAAAAGAAGCCTACCGAAGTTATGGCGTTTGCAAACAGCAAGGCTTGGTGGAAGTGCAGAACCTGCGGTTATGAATGGAATACGCTTATCTCTACACGTTCAGGCGGCAGTAAATGTCCTTGTTGCAGTGGCTATACATTTATAAAAGGCAGGAATGACCTAAAAAGTACACACCCACAGATAGCCAAAGAATGGTCAGAGAAAAACTATTCTCTGCAACCGGATGAAGTCAATGCAAAGTCGAGGAAAAATGTATGGTGGCATTGCAGAAAATGTGGAAACGAGTGGAAATCAGTTATCAATGCCCGTGTGAAAGGAACGGTTTGCCCTGTCTGTGCAGAGCGAGAAGTGCTTGCCGGATACAATGACTTTGCAACAACTGATAGAAAATTACTTGTTGAGTGGGATTATGAATTAAACAAGTTAAAACCGACAGAAGTTTCAAGAAATTCGGCAAAGAGAGCGTGGTGGAAATGCAGATACGGTCATTCTTGGAGTATGAAGATAAATGAGCGTACTGTTCTTGGAAAAGGGTGCAGGATGTGTGAGCAGGAGTATATGTCGTTGTTCCCGGCTCTTGCAATCAGTTATTATTCCAATTTGAAAGGATTGAAAGTTGAACTTGGCTCTGATAGGTTATTCGGCATTCCACTTGATGTATATATCCCACTGGAGCAGATTGCCATTCAAGTGAATACAGACTCGGAGAAGATAGATATACTAAAGGAACATCTCTGTAAACAACGTGGAATCAAACTCATTAAGTTGCCGATGAAGCCAAACGAAGCGGAACTCGAATATGTACAGCGTATCAAAGCAGGATTCCAGAGCGTACATATATTTATATCTTCCGATACAGAAGAAGATGTTAAGATAATCAGGAAAATATTTAAGAACTGGAGGAACAGCCGATGAGAGAAAAGAAATATCACATTTATCTAACCGATGATGAGCAAAGCAGAGTGATACAGTCGCTTATCAATCTGAAAAACAACCTCATAGTACAAGGAAGATACACCGACGCAGTAGATGAAGTTCTTCTGAAAGTGCTGTCCGCAAGGAAAAAGAAACTGAAAATCAAATAATTTCAAGCATTTATGCCGTCTGTTTTTTAACCGAAACAGGCGGCTTTTTTTGTTGTCAAAAATTTTTTGAAAATTTTTTCGGAAAAGCAGCGATTTTGGGTGTCCAAAATGAAGCCTTTTGTGCAATGAGTGAAGGGGCTAATTCCTGATGATGAAGACGGAAGCCTTTTCACTTGTTCTTTGACAACTGAATACACAGGTCGTTAAGACTTTAATTCTGATGATAGCCACTTTAGCGGGTACGCCGAAACTTCTGAAAATTACAGAACAGCGAGAACTCCTGCTATGGGTATCGGATTGCAACCGATATGGCGATGACAGTCAGAAGGATAATGATACTTCTCTACGGAGCTGGCGGAGTACCCGGCAGAGGTTAGATTCCTATGATACAGATAAGCAGTCTGTTTCTTAACGACTTCCCGAAAGCGATATGCTTGGCAAGGGATATTGAGAATAAATATTGCCACGACCGTTTAGGAAATGAAACGGTCAAGTACATAGCCATATTTTATTGGCTATGAATAAATCGAAAGGAGGATGCAAGAGGTGTCAAACTGCAAAACGATTGCCATATGCAATCAAAAAGGCGGAGTCGAAAAGACAACGACAACGGTTAATCTTGGTGTTGGTCTTGCAATGCAGGGTAAGAAAGTGTTGCTCATAGACGCAGACCCGCAGGGAGATTTAACTACTTGTCTCGGCTGGAGAGATACAGACAATTTGGGTATCACGCTTGCAACGAAACTTACAGATGTGATTAGTGAAACGATGAATGACCCGACAGACGGTATCCTGCATCACGAGGAAGACGTTGACCTTTTACCGGCGAACCTTGAACTTTCGGCGATGGAATATAACCTAATGAACGCTATGAGCAGAGAAACCACTTTGAGGAATTATTTAAGTCAGGTCAAAGACAGATATGATTTTGTTCTGATTGACTGTATGCCCTCACTGAGTATGGTAACACTCAATGCTTTATCTGCGGCAGACAGCGTGATTATTCCGGTGCAGGCACAGTATTTGCCGGCTAAGGGTATGACCCAGCTTGTGCAGACCATTTCAAAAGTCAAGAAGTATATCAATCAGGACATTAAGATAGACGGTATGCTTCTCACTTTGGTGGATAACCGCACAAACCTCGCCAAAAGTACGGTGGGACCCCTTAGTTATATTTTTACCTACCGAAAATGATATATACTATCTCACTTGAATATAACTATCTCAAAGTATATGCCTATCTCTAAGGGACAATCGCACAGTATGAACGGACTGGAGGTGTATGGTAAAATAAAAAATTAACGAAAAATCCGCATTTATTTTTCGGCAGGTAAATCTTGTCGTAAGAGAAAATCCACAAAGGCACATCGTAGAGATACGGTGTGTTTTTCAATTTTTACAGGAGGAAACGCAATGATAAAGTCAAAATTCAAAAGAGTCACGTCGCTTTTCTTGGCGACCCTTATGTGTGTGACCACTTTTGCAGGCATTGGCTCGACAACAGCATATGCTGCTTCGGGAGAAAAAGCCGATGTTTATATGGTCGATTTCCCTCGTGATGGCGATGCTAATTACGATGGGGTATGGGGACACAGCAATTTGACCTTGAAAAATGGTTGGCATACCGGACGTTCCAATTTTACCAATCTTAAGGCTATTGGCTCATACTCAGGCAATGTTGCTTATTGTATTGAGCCGGGAATTTCGCTCAAGGTCGGTCAGACAATGAATAAGTATGACGAAAATTATTTTAATAACCTTGCAGCCAATGGGGTTATTTCCGGAGATGAAATCCGTCTTTTCGTTGGTCGTATTTTACAGTATGGCTATTATTCCAAGAAACCGGATGAACTGCAGTGGCCGTTTATCGAAGAAGTACTGGGCTGCCAGCAGGTATTGTCTTCCGGAGATCAGAAGGAAGTGTTCCAGACTCTGATCGCAGATACATTGGGAGAAGACCGGAGTTATGAGATTGTAAAAAATATCCATGAAAATCTGAACGAAATGTTGGAGGCAAATAAAGAAGACCCGGAGCCGCTGGCTCTTGCCAAACCGGATGTGAAGCGGCTGCTGGAAGAGAGCGGTGTGCCTTCAGAAAATTTGGAACGGTTTGAAGAAGAATATGAGCATGTGGCGGGAGAAAAGGCCACATTGCTTGCGTCCAACATCACCAATACCCGTCAGTTTGAGATCCATACGCCGGATATTACCATCAAAGTGAATCCGGATCGGACAGACTTGGTGGAAACCCGTGTGATCGACGGAAGACAGTGCCTGGTAATCGCAGTGGATGACCATGTGGAAGTGAATGGGCTGGATGTGTGGACCCTGCGACAGGAAGAGGATGTGTAAAAAGAACTTGCGCATAGGGTGAAAAATGTTGTATTCTTATCATATCTTAGATGATTTGTATGGAAAATAAACAGAAAAACACATAAAGGGGATAAGAATGGACAATATTACACGCAGGAAGGAAATCCTGGCAGCGTTAAAAAAACATGGAAAAGTGAATACCATTGAACTGGCAGAAAAAATGAATGTATCACCGATGACCATTCGGCGGGATTTTACAAAATTTGCACAGGAAGGTCTGATTACGGTGGAGTATGGTGGTGCGATTCTGAAAGAGGGATATCTGTTCGAAGACAGTATGGTTACGAAACAGGATCAGTATCCTGAAGAAAAGGCAAGAATCGCACAAAAATGTGCCGAATATATTAAAGAAGGAGATTCGGTGTATCTGGATGCGGGAACGACAGTCTGTGAGATTGCAAAACAGATTCGGGATCGGAGGAATCTAATCGTTGTGACGCATTCACTGTTAGTGGCAAATGCGTTGGCTCATTCTCCGGGAATCAAGGTGATCATGATGCCGGGAGAATACCGGGAATTTTCCATGGCATATATGGGAGAGCTGACCAATTCTTATATCACAAGGTTTCACATCGATAAAACATTTCTGGGAGTGGAAGGGATTGACCTGAAAAATGGTGTTACAGTTCCGGATATTATCGATGGAGCTTCTAAAAGGACGTTGGCAGAACATTCAGATAAAGTGATCTGTGTGGCAGATAGCAGCAAAATAGGGAAAACCACCTTTTTTAAAATCTGTGAGGTTGAAGATCTGCAGATTCTGGTGACAGATAAAGGAATTTCAGAAAAGGCAAAAGAGGAATTGATTTCCAGCGGTCTGAATCTGCAAATTGTATAAAATACTGAAAAATTGTATGTTAAGCATAAAACGACAAAAGATGAATCCGGGAAGGAAAATGAAAACAGGGGTGTGAATATTTTAAAATATCACAGCCTTGTTTTTAGTTGCCGGGCATACGACAAAAAAGGTTCAGGGCATCTTTTTTTAGTTTGTGCAGACAGCCACCTTTAGTGGCCGATGAGGCCACATTCGACGGCCAGTCAGGGCCGTATTAAACGGTCGATTTTCTGGTAAGGAACTCTATGAAATAAGGGTATCCCATAGAGTCCCCCGGACTGGCTGATATAGTTACTTTGATCTATGCTTTCTCAATGAGAACTGTAAAGCCGGTGGTGAGCCGTCGACGGATGCCATCCAGTTTTCCATAGCATTCTTTTTCATCACTGAGATACTTGCCCCATTCATCAGGACTGTACTGACTGGTGAATAAGGTTGATGTTCCAAGATCAGCTTTCATCTTGATGAGATGGTATAAGATTTTCATACCTTCCTCCGAATATCTACTTATAGCAAAGTCATCGATAAACAAGAGCTGGATCTTTGCGTAATACTTGATCCGTTTGCGGTATCTGGTTAGGTCTTCCTGTCGATTCAGAATAATTAGCTCATCTAGAAGATCAGAGTAGTCTATGTACTTGCAGCGATAATTACGTTTGCATGCTTCAACACAGCAAGCTGACAGGAAATACGATTTGCCGGCACCGGTCACACCATAGATGCCGACATTTAGTCTATCCTCAGCAAAGGTGAAATCTCGGATTTGTTCCACCACAGCATCATTATAGATTCGTCCGTTTCCAGTTTTTAGATTTTCCATCAAAGCACCCTTGTTGATAAGGCTGCTGAGCCTAAGATTGGTTTCAAACTTAGAGGCTACTCTGTCAAGGTACTGTGTTTCCAGTATTTCACGTAGAAACTGAACCGCATTATAGTTTGACAAATCAGGACTTCTCATCAGTTCAGCAAAACGGCCTGATGCAATCGGGAGATTAAGGAACTCCAGCATTTCATTGATGTCAGAGTGATCAGTCTTCATGATGTGCCTCCTTTTCCTGGCGCATCAGTAAGTTCTTAAGAGAATACTGACTATCGTCATCCTTGTATCGTCCTGTTACAGCTTCCTGATTCTCAGGAAATACATCCGTCGCATCTGGTTTAGTTTCTGTATGATAGGTTGATACTGTGTTGCTCACATAAGAATAGTTGCATTTACCGAAGTTGATTGCGTCTCTGCAGCACTTTTCTAATGCTTCAGGACTATATTTCTCAGCATAACGAAGGATACCGAAACAGCTGCGGAAAGCCTGTACTGGGTAGGCATATCTTTTGATCACTGCATCAATCAATGCTCTTGTGCTTGGCCCGATCTTTGATGCTTTCTGCTGGAAGTATGGAACATTCCAGTAGCCGTAATCACCGTATTCTGCAGGCATATCGGAAGGAATAATAACCCATTCCTTAGGCGTATAGCTTCTTTTATGCGTACGGATATGATCTCCGTTTTTGTTGTAGACAAAGATTTCTTTCTCTCCAACACGTAGCTCAACTTCCTTTTTTAAATACTTTCTAGGCATGCTATAATGGACCTTGTCGAAGGTGAAGGAGAAGTCTTGTGCTACTTTAACAAGCTTTCGCTCAAGGTACTCGAATTTATTGAGCGGAAGAGGCAGAAGAGTCTCCTTCTCTTCTGTTTTAAAGAGGTCAGCACGAGAATACGATAACCCTTCGAAGTTTCTGTTGTTCTCTTTAGCTACTTTCTGTTGAAGAACACGATTAAGTTCCTCGAGAGAATAAAAGATCATTTCCTCCATCTCTACTAAGATGTGCATGGTCACGATCTTTACATGGCCTTCGACAACCGGCTTCCAGCGAGGTGACTTAACCTTTGCTGGAGTGATAACAGTATCATTATGTTCAGCCCATGCCTGATAATCCTTGTTAAGTTCAGGACTGATCCAGTCCTTGTTCTTGTTTACAGCAACCTTGCAGTTGTCTGGAGTGATGGTTGGTGTAATGCCACCAAAGAAATCCAACGCATTGTTGTTGACTCTGATCCAATTCCGAATATCGCAGTCAATCATACCTTCGGCATAAAAGTAATCACTGTAGGTAAGAGCTGCAATAAATATGGTCACCTTCGTTGTCTCATTTGGATACCGGCGGTTGTGGATCAGAAGCTGCTTGCCGGCATAATCGAGTTCCAGGTTAACGCCTGGATATCTCTGGATATGAAAAGTGATGTGTTTTGAATCAGTCCATTCTGAGTAACGCCTGCAATACTGCCGATAACTGTATGGTTTCTTGCCGTCAACCACTCCAACAGCATTATATTTCTGCCAGAGATGTTTCAGTGTCTCGCCCTTGCGAGCCAATGCTTTATATACGGCTTCTTTGTTGAAGTCGCGGTAAAGCTGCAGATCGACGGAGACACCGGATTTTTTATAGAGCAGAGACTCTATATACTCATTGGTAACATCCTCTTTGAGAGGATAAAGAGAGCTCCTGACATTCTCTGAAACGTCTTAGGAACTCATTCACTGCTGATTTGCTGCAGTCTCCACAGCTATCAGCGATTTCACGGCCGCTGAGATTATTCACGTAGTGAAGTCTCAGTACTTTCTTGTAATCCATTTCGGACCTCCTAAAAATAGTATTTCTTCCGGTTCGGAAGATACTACTATTATAAAGGACCGAACTGGCCGTTTAATATGGCACATGCCGACCGTTAATTATGGCAAGGTGCGACCGCCTAATATGGCACAGCTGGCCGTTTCAGGAGACAATCTGCAGTTTGGCGATGAGCAAAAAGTCTAAGCTTGTTTGAGTACTTGGTGACCGCATATAATCTTGGAAGATGCCCGAAGGTAAATGCAGTGATTTACGTGCCGGGAGAAACTTTATATGAAAAAGATTTAGGATATAAAATTGTGAAAAGATCACGAAAAAACAAAATAGAACGAAAAAACACATATAAATATTGACAATGTAGTATGTGAGGATTATAATTAGCACATAAAGAAACAAGAAAAAACATAAAAGCACAAAAGGAGGAAGGAAATGGGAAAATATGAAGAGATGTCGAAACAGGCACTCCAGTATTTAGGTGGGGTAACGAATATTACAAACATTGCCCATTGTGCAACCAGACTGCGTATTAAATATGCAAATAAGAAACTGGTGGATGTAGAAGCGTTGAAAAGCGTTCCGGAAGTTGTTGGAGTCGTACCAAAAGATGGATCGGTTCAGTTGATCATCGGAGCCGGAGTAGAAGAAGCTTATCAGGAGTTTCTGGATATTTCGGGATGGAAAGACGGTGGAGAAGTTGTACAGGTAGAGACAGAGGATTCGGATGAAAAGAAGGGTGCTCTGCATTGGATGAATCGGTGGGGCAATTTTATCGCACCGGTGTTCATGCCAATTATGCCGGCTTTGATCTGTGGAGGAATGGTGCTTGCAATTCGCAATCTTATGATTAACTACATGGGTCTGGCGGCAGACGGTGGAGTGGCGCAGATGTTACTGTGTCTGCAAAGTGCAGCGTTTCCGTTTATGACAGTTTATATTGGCTATACGATGGCCAGTCAGTTGAAAATGCCGCCGATTTACGGAGCGATGCTTGGAGCGGTATTAATCTGTGGTCAGTATACCAGTGGAGCAGTTACTGAATTTCTGGGGCTGCCGGTTACACAGATTGATTACGGCGGATCCGTATTCCCGATTATGTTGGGTGTGACATTTGAATGGCTGATTTATAAAGCAATTCATAAATATGTACCGGATGTGTTGAAATTGTTTTTGACACCTCTGGTGGTTATCGGACTGGCAACTCCGGTTACATTGATTGCGTTGGGACCTGTGGCAACCTGGCTCAGTACCTATGTTGGAATGGCAATGGGATTTGTACTGGAGCATTTTCGATTTATTGCATATCCGTTGTTCTCCATGTTGAATCCGTATTTTGTTATGTTTGGACTGGATAAATCCAATACAGCCATTGAGATGGCATTGTACGATCAGCTAGGTTATGATCCGATCTGTGCAGTTATGCAGTTTATTTCCAATATCTCTGTGGGTGCCTGCGCGTTGGCAATTGCGACAACTCTGAAGGATAAAGAGAAGAAAGGTATGATCAGTGGTTTTGGATTCACCGGACTTTGCGGAGTAACAGAGCCTGCATTTTACGGATCCATTATTATGCGACCGAAGGCACTGATTGGTACTGCAATCGGTTCTTTCTGTGGTGGTGTTGTGGCAGCATTGTTTAGACTTCGGGTTTATATCCGTATGGGATGCCCGGGCTTTCTGACATTGCTTGCATATGTAGATAATGATGGAAGACTTACCTATGTGATCCGCGCGATTATTGTGGGAGTGGTAACGGTGATCTGTTCCTTTATTGCCACAAGAATTCTTCTGACAACAGAGAAAGGAAAGGGGAAAAAATAATGAAAGTACTGACGGGATTGTTTAATACAGAATCAAATGCCAATGTGCCTGTAAAATGTACACTTCGTCAGTTTGATGTTGCCTATGGCGATGCTTGCATCGCCAAAATGGCAATCGGTGAAGTGTTTGAAAAATATGGAGTGGAATTAATTCCGGCGATTTATGCATCCAGCAGTTCAGCGGGTGTGATCGAAAAGGCAACTTTTGATTTTATCGAGGCGAAGTTTTTAAATACATTAAAAGAAAATCTGGATGAACTGGATGGAATCTATATTCATTTACATGGAGCCAGTGAAGTAGAAGAGATCGGCTCCGGTGAACACCATATTTTAAGAGAAATGCGTAAAATTGTAGGACCTTATTTCCCGATTATGATTTCCTGTGATCCGCATGGAAATCTGTGCAAGGAATATGTGGAGGCTACAAATCTGATCAGAAGTTTTCGGGAATCTCCACATGTAGATACGGCAGCAACAATGCAGTGGGTAGCAGGACAGATGTGTGAATTTCTGGAAAATCGACGGAATATTCATTCGGTTTACCGCAAATTACCTTTGATTTTGGGCGGAGAACAGACGGTGTCGGCAGATGAACCGGTTGCATCGATCAATCGGTTTATGGATGAACTGGAAAAGGATGAAAGGATTTGGAGTGTTTCCTGGCATGTGGGATACATTCGTCATGATTCTCCGGTGGCCGGTTGTGGAATTGTGGTAGTTCCAATGACAGAAAAAGATCAGGAATATGCGGAAGAGATCGCTGACAAACTGGCGGAATATGTCTGGTCAAAACGACGGGAATTCCATTATACCGGTCGCACTGCGCAGCCGGATGAAGCACTGAAAATGTGTCTGGAGCAGAGAAAAAAACCGGCAGTTCTTACAGATTCTGGAGATAATATGACTTCCGGAGCGGCAGGATGGAATACTTACGTTCTTCGACAGGTGCTGGAGCAGAAAGATTTAAAGAAAACAGTACTCTTTGCGGGAATCATTGATCCGAAAACATATGACAGACTGGTAAAATTGAATGAGGGAGAAGAAGCAACCATTCAGTTGGGTGTTGGTTATGATGAATATTCTGATCCTGTGGATCTGGAGGTCGTAGTAAAAGGAAGCGGATCGGTGTATGTTTTACATGTGGCGGATTTGGTTGATGATGGTGGAAAGTGTGTGTATGTGAATGTCAAGGGTACTCCGATCGATATTCTGATTCAGAATACTAGTGTGCCGTTTGTGACAAATACACAGTTGGATCTGTTGGGGATTGACTGGAAGTCTTATGATCTTGCCATATTCAAACAGGGATATATTTTCCCGGATTATAAAGAAGCAGCGGCGTTCTATGTGATGTCCCTGACGGGAGGAACTACGCCTCAGGATACAGCATCTTTAAAGTTTAAGCGAATCATGCGTCCGATGTTTCCAATCGATGATATTTAAAACGGGGGAGAAACAATGAGGGAAATAAAATTATTGACTGTACCGCAACCGGAAAAGGATTGCGCCAGCCCGGTGATGCTAAATGATCAGACGATGGAGGAAAGAAAAGAAAAAGTACTTGCCAGAATGCATGAACGGAATCTGGATCAACTGATCATTTACGGGGATGTAGAGCATGGAAGTAATTTTATGTATCTTACAGGATATTTTACAAGATTTGAAGAGTCTCTCTTGGTGATTCAAAGAGAGGGACAAATGACTTTGGTTTTGGGAAATGAAAGTCTGAATAAGGCAGAAAAAGCACGAATGAAGGCCAGAGGAATCCATGTTCCGCAATTTTCTCTTCCAAATCAGCCGGATAAGAGAAAAAAGACCATGAAGGAACTTTTAAAAGAGGCTGGAATTGGAAACGGAAAAAGAATCGGGATCGTAGGATGGAAAAATTTTGCATCTACGATTGAAGACGGAAAAAAGATGTTTGATCTGCCGGAATTTATTATGACAGCAATCCGTTCTCTGGTTGCGAAGAATGCAATCATTACAAATGAGACAGATCTGTTTATTGGAGAAAACGGAATTCGTACCACGAACAATGCAAATGAGATTGCACACTATGAATATGGAGCATCCCTGGCATCAGATTGTGTGTTGGATGCGATGAATCAGGTGACAGAAGGCGTTTCGGAGCTGAAACTGGGAGACTGTCTGATGAGAAACGGACAGTATACCAGTGTTGTGACTATCGCAGCAGCGGGAGAACGATTTGTAAAGGGAAATATGTTCCCGACAACGAATACTGTGAAAACAGGAGATTCCATTTCCCTGACGGTGGGATATTATGGAGGACTGAGTTCAAGAACCGCTATGGCAGTGGAAACAGAAGAAGATTTGCCGGATGGACAGAAAGACTATCTGGAAAAAGTGGCAGTTCCTTATTTTAAAGCCTATGTATCGTGGCTGGAATTGGTGAAAATCGGAATGAAAGGAAAAGAGATTTTTCAGATGGTAGATGAAGTACTGCCACGGGATGTCTATGGTTGGACGCTTTGTCCGGGGCATCTGACAGCGGAAGAAGAATGGATGTCATCCCCAATTTATGAAGAATCTGAGGAACGATTAAAAAGCGGAATGATTTTCCAAATCGATATTATTCCGTCGATCAGGGGATATGTAGGTGTTGGTGCAGAAAGTACGGTTCTTCTGGCATCAGATCAATTGAAAGAAGAGTTGCAAAAGCTATATCCGGAGATGTTTGAAAGAATGTTGAAACGTAAAGCATATTTGGAAGAAGTACTCGGAATTCGAGTGTCGGATGATGTTTTACCGATGTGTTCCACGGTTGCTTATTTGCGACCATATTTGCTGAACCACGAAAAAGCATTGGTTCAGGTGTGAAACAAAAGAGGTGTGAAAACATGACAGACCATCAGAAGTTACTTATGCATTTTGAACAGGAAAGGATCAAAGACAAAAGATTTATGAAGCAGATTCTGAAAAATTGTTCAGAAGCAACCGTGGCATTTTTCGATGAACCCTATCCCTATATTGTTCCGGTGAATTGTGGCTTTGAATGGAAAGATACCTTGACTTTTTATTTACATACTGCACCGGACGGACATAAAAATCAACTGCTCCAGGAAAATAACAAGGTTGCGTTGAATATTTATCAGTTTCTGGACCGGGTGGGGTATAAGAAAGCACAATATCTGTTGCGTACGATGGAAGACGTGGAGATTCCCCGAATGGCATGAAATAGCGAGGGATAAGAGAAAATGAGTGAACAAAAAATTATATTTTTTGATATAGATGGAACTCTGGAAGATCAATACGGTCATATTCCGAAGTCCGCAAGTTCCTGTATTCGAAAGCTGAAAGAAAAAGGGCATATGGTCTGCATTGCTTCGGGCAGGCCAATGTGGCAGATTCATGATCAAATCCGGGAACTTGGGTTTGATGGATATGTAGCCAGTGCCGGGGCTTATGTGGAAGTGAATCATGTGGTAAAAAAGGATATTCAGATGAATCGAGAATCGTTTGTTCAGCTGGCGGGGTATTTGGAGAAGCATCGGACCGTTTTTCTGGTAGAAACTACCGAGGCGAGTTATATGTTGCAGTCGCAATATGCAAGAAGCAAAGAATTTGCCGGAAGGGGTCCGGATTTTGTGGAGATGGAAGTTCCAGTATTGGTGAAGAAACTTTCAGAAATTATCGGGGTGAAAAAAATTCTTGCGTTCAGTGATGATCTTACCAAAGAAGATCTGAAAATGCGCTGGAGAGGGACATTTGATATTACAGGAATCAGTTATACCAGAGGTGCAAAATACGGTTATGAGATCAGCATGGCCGGAGTCAACAAGGCGGAAGCAATCGGGATGGTTTGCAGGAAGCTTGGGGTTGAAAAGAGCCGGGTGATTGCGGTCGGTGACAGTGATAATGATGTGGAAATGCTGCAAATGGCCGGAATCGGAATCGCGGTGGGAAATGCGACAGAGGCAGCAAAGAAAGCCGCAGATTTTATCGCGGAACCTGCAGCACAAGATGGAATTGAAAAGGCCTTTGTGAAATTAGGGATGATAGAGTTATGAAAATATATTTTGGTGTAGATATCGGAGGTACCTATATAAAATTTGGTGCCTTTTTGCAGGGAGATATCCTGTGGAAGAAATGGTCTGTGTCGACAGATCTTTCGGAGAAGGGGAAACGTATAATTCCGGCGATTGCAGATGAAGTGAAGAAATGCGCAGTGGCATTTTCAAAAGAAAAAGGAGAGACTGTGGAAGTAGGCGGAATCGGGTTGGGGATCCCGGGGCCGGTGACAAAAGATGGATTCGTAAAGAATTGTGTGAATTTACATTGGAATGCATTTTATCCTAAGGAAGAGTTGAAAAAATATTTTCCGGAGTGTAAGATTTGTGTGGAAAATGATGCGAATGTGGCAGCTCTTGGTGAATATTATTTTGGAAAAGGAAAGACCCGTGAATGGGACGAAAACGGTAAACTTGAGAAAACGTGTAATTGTATGATGCTGGTGATGCTTGGAACCGGTGTCGGAGGCGGAATTGTACTAGACGGGAAAATTGTGACATCTTTAAGAGGAATGGTGGGGGAGATAGGACATATTTCTCTAGATATGAAAGAAAAGGAACAATGCAGTTGTGGGAATACAGGCTGCCTGAATCAAATAGCGTCAGCGACCGGACTGGTACGTGTGATGAAGCGCTATCTGAAAGAAACGGAGGAACCCTCTGTTCTTCGAAATATGAAACATTTCACAGCAAAGGAAATTTGTGATAGTGCAAAAGCAGGAGATACGCTGGCACAAAAATGTGTGGAATATTCCATGGGATTACTGGGAAAAGGACTTGCAGTTTGCTCTCACATTCTGGATCCGGATCTGTTTGTGATCAGCGGTGGAGTGACAAATGCAGGAGATGTGATTCTGGATGCAATCAGAAAAGGGTATCAGAAAGAAATATTTTTAGCAGAGAAAGGTTCGGAAATCCAGCTGTCGGAACTGAGAAGTGAAACGGGGATGATGGGCGCATATGCGATGGTGAGAGAAAATGTTTGAGTTTTTGAAAAAGAAGAAAGAGAAACAGACGATGGACAATGCCGGGGAAGAGATTGTTGCGGTAGTGAATGGAACAATTTTTCCGTTGGAAGAAGTGAGTGACCCGGCATTTGCAGGGAAAATACTTGGAGATGCAATCACTGATACCACCTCTTTCTATATGACAAAGGGAACTGGTGGCGGTGTGCATGCTGTCGACGGATGGTATGCAAGCAGTCATTATTTTTCTTCGGCGCAGGAGGAGTTCCTGAAGAAGCTACAGTCTGGGCTGCAGACCGAGGCTGATCAGAAGATGATGGAAAGCATTCTTGCGGCTTTTGCAATGCCAAGGGCAAATCGACTCCAAGGCATTGAAAGTGGTGCAGGTTCCCAAAGTAGTCACCTAATGTCACTATTAGTCAGTGGGCATGGTGTGATATTATTACAATAGACAAATAGAAAAGATGGAAGCCATCATGAGAGTCGAGAGATTTTCGTGGTGGCTCTCTTTATGGCTGGAGGTGTTATTTTGCCAAGCAAACCAAAGAAGCCGTGTGCATATCCTGGTTGTCCTGCTCTGGTAACAGGACGATATTGTGAGGAACATGCAGCAAAAAGAAATAGTGAATATGAAAAATTTGGTAGAGATAAGAACACCAAGCGTCGTTATGGTCGTGCCTGGAAGCGAATCAGAGATAAGTATGCTGCAGAGCATCCCTTCTGTGAGCAGTGTTGGGCTCGTGGAGTTCTGGTCCCAGTGGAAGAGATTCATCATAAGAATCCATTGGCTGAAGGTGGCACACATGATCGGAGTAATCTGATTGCACTTTGTAAGTCGTGCCATTCACAGATACATGCGAAGCGTGGAGATCGCTGGCATGACCGGTAGGGGGAGTGCAAATCTCTACAGACCTGTCTCCTATAGAACGGCGGGTGGGTCTTTCGTGCAAAATCGCGAAATGGAAGATGGGGGGTATTAATACTCGAAATAAAAATTCGATATAGCCGTAAAAAAAATACGGATAGACTTGAATTTTTTTGCAGATAATCATATAATAAAGAAAAAGAAATGGAAGGTGATTATCATGTTAAAGAAATTTAGCGTCGAAAATTTCAAAGGATTTAAGGATAAAATCACATTAGATATAGGAACACCCAGTAATTACAGCTTTAATTCCGAAATAATAGAGAATGGCTGCATAACGAAGGGAATTATTTATGGTATCAACAGTTGTGGAAAGTCGAATCTTGGTTTGGCTATCTTTGATATCATTACTCATCTGACTGAAAAGCAAAAACTCCTGGGAAGCTATGACTTCTATCTGAATATGAGTGGGAGGAAATCTTTTGCAGAGTTTGAGTACACCTTCGTGTTCGACGGACATGAAGTTGTATATAAGTACAGTAAAATGGATGTGAATTCCTTAAAGAGTGAAAGTTTGTCTATTGATGGAAAAGAGGTCATTTTCTTTGACTTCCTGACAAGAGATGGATTTACTTTGCTTGAGGGATCAGATACTTTGAATGCTTCAATCAGAAACGAAAGTCCGATTTCAAGGGTAAAGTATGTAAATAGTAATTCAATTCTTTCAGATAATGTTCAGAATCAGGTATTTAAGAAGTTTATTGAGTTTGTCGAGAGGATGCTTTTATTCTATTCGCTTGATAGCCGTGGATATGAAGGCTTTATGAACGGATCAGAGAGTATTGCAGAAGGAATCGTCAATAGTGGTAAGGTTAAGGATTTCCAGGAATTCTTAAAAGAAAATGATATCGATTATGAATTATATGGATGCGAGGTCGATGGAAGAAAGGCTATATATTGTCATTTCGACAATAAAGATGCTGACTTCTTCAAGATTGCTTCAACAGGAACCAGATCCCTTGCATTATTCTATTACTGGTATATCCGTATGGAAAAAGCATCATTTGTTTTCATTGATGAGTTTGATGCATTTTACCATTATGAACTATCAGAGTCAGTTCAAAAAAGACTTAGAAGAATTACTGGTGTGCAGGTATTTACAACTACACACAACACAGACCTTATGAGCAATGATTTACTCAGACCGGATTGCTATTTCCTTCTTGAAAATAATAGCATAAAGGCAATTTCAGAGCTGACAGAAAAGGAGCTTCGTCAGGCTCATAATCTTCAGAAAATGTATAAGGCAGGTGCGTTTAATGGCAGATAAGGACTATAAGGCATTTATAGTTGAAGGAGAGGCCAGAGAACCACAGGTTATTGATAATATTTCAAAGGTGTTCTTTAAGCATGGAAATTTTAAAATTATTACGCTTCCGGCCGGAGAAAATATCTATATGCTTTGGAAGAAACTCAAGGCGGATGATTTCGACACAGATATTATTGAGGTCTTAAGGGAAAGTAATAAGAAAATCAGAGAACAATTGGAAGGATTATCAAGAGATGATTTTTCGGAGGTGTTTCTTTTCTTTGATTATGATGCACATCAGACAAACTTGGGAAAGTCAGATGACGTTGATGTGATAAACCAGATGCTTGAAAGCTTTGACAATGAAACTGAGAATGGAAAGCTATATATCAGTTATCCGATGGTTGAAGCATTGCGAGATTTTGAAGCAGGTAAATGCGGAAATGGAGATAATTGCTTTGTAGAAATTAGTGATCTTGCTGAATATAAGAATATATCTTCGAGAAATTCACTGAATCCGCATTTTAGAGATTACAATATAGATGTATGGAAGGAAATCATTGATGTCTTTTCAATGAGAATATCATGCTTGTTAGGAAATGCGGAAGTTATTTCTTATGAACAGTATTTAGATGAAGCAAATCCACATGATATCTTTATGTGTGAACAGGCTTTAGCAGGCAATAATAAAGTGTTTATTATCAGTGCTTTCCCGGAATTTCTTGTGGATTATTTTGGAATGAAACTTTGGAGAACATGTGTGAAGCATGCAAAGAATCAATTGGATATTTGTAATTGTAAATAAAACATGATGTAAATGGAGCGCTTGTAGAAATGCAGGCGCTTTTATAATGCATAAAAATAGAATATGATAACTTGCCCGCGTGTACTGTGCAAGTACAGGTCAAGTACAGGTCAAGTCGAAATAATGATGGAAGGGGGTATGACCATGGCAGGAAGAAAGCCAAAGCCTACAGCGATAAAGAAGCTGGAAGGTAATCCTGGAAAGAGAAAATTTAATAAGAAGGAGCCAGTTCCGGCAAAGGGAATATAGTGGCTCAGTTGTCAAGACAAAAATCTAAGATTTTTATAATGAACTGATATGGTGGACAAGTTACAAGGAACA
>NZ_WKZK01000083.1:7913-28410 GCF_009680135.1 Eubacterium sp. BIOML-A2 | reverse complement strand
ATCATCAAGATTTCTCAGTGAATGCCGCCGGGCTATACGCTTCTGCTTTTTTACCGTTAGTACTTCCCCGCAAACGGCCAGCCCCCGGAAACTGTCAGGTGTATCCGGGAAGGCGGCCCCATACCAGCGAACTACTCCGCTACATCTCTCATACTGAAACTAAATCTGCCCATTTTGTCTTTTCCTAAGCAGACTACTTTTACTACATCGCCCAGTTTGAGTACGTCTTCTACTTTGTTGATTCTTTCTTTGGAAATTTTGGAAATGTGTACCATTCCTTCTTTTCCTGGTGCAAATTCGAGGAATGCACCGAATTCTTTGATGCTGATGACTTTTCCTTCGAATACCTGGCCGGCCTCGAAGTCTGTGGTGATGGTTGCTATCATCTTCATTGCCGCATCCATGCCTGCTTTGTCTGTTCCGCAGACGGATACTGCGCCGTCATCTGTAATGTCTATTTTTACGCCTGTCTGCTCAATGATCGCATTGATTGTCTTTCCGCGCTGGCCGACTACATCGCCGATCTTCTGCGGATCGATCTGCATCTGTACGATCTTAGGAGCGTATGGGCCTACCTCCGGCCTTGGCTCTGCAATTGTCTTGTTCATGACTTCATCCAGGATATAGGTTCTTGCCTTCTTTGTCGCAGCGATTGCTTCCTCGATGATTGGCCTTGTGAGTCCGTGAATCTTGATATCCATCTGGATTGCGGTAATTCCCTTGTGGGTTCCGGCAACCTTGAAGTCCATGTCGCCGAAGAAGTCTTCCAGCCCCTGGATATCTGTCAGCACCAGATAATCGTCGTCTGTATCTCCTGTCACAAGACCAGCGGAGATACCGGCTACTGCTGCTTTGATCGGAACGCCGGCAGCCATCAGCGACATACTGGAGGCGCAGATACTTGCCTGCGATGTGGAACCGTTGGACTCAAATGTCTCGGATACCGTACGGATTGCGTACGGGAACTCTGACGCATCCGGAAGTACCGGTATCAGTGCCTTCTCAGCAAGAGCACCATGGCCGATCTCGCGGCGTCCGGGTCCTCTGGATGGTCTTGTCTCGCCTACGGAGTAGGAAGGGAAATTGTAGTGGTGCATATACCTCTTAGAGGTCTCAGCCTCGTCCAGTCCGTCGATTCTCTGTGCATCAGACAATGGCGCCAGAGTTGTCACGGTACAGATCTGTGTCTGTCCGCGGGTAAACATAGCGGATCCGTGGACTCTCGGGATCAGATCAGTCTCTGCAGCCAGGTGGCGGATCTGGTCGATTGCCCTTCCGTCGGGACGCTTCTGATCTTTCAGTATCATCTTTCGTACCGTCTTTTTCTGATACTGGTATACCGCTTCACTCAGCACTGCAAGCCATTCTTCGTTCTCTGCAAAAGCCTCTTCCAGTTTTGCTGTGATCACACGGATATTCTCTTCTCTGGTCTGCTTATCGTCTGTAAATACAGCTTCTTCCATCTCTGCCGGTGTTACAATCGTTTTGATCGCAGCAAACAGCTCTTCCGGCACTGCACAACTCTCATAAGAGTGTTTTGGCTTGCCGCACTCTGCTACAATAGTCTCGATAAATGCGATCACCTTCTGGTTCAGCTCGTGTGCTGCAAAAATGGCATCAATCATCTGAGCCTCCGGCACTTCATTGGCGCCAGCCTCAATCATAATCACCTTTTCCTTGGTAGAAGCAACTGTCAGCGTCAGATCTGAGATATCTTTCTGTTCTGCTGTTGGATTAAATACAAACTCACCGTTTACAAGGCCAACCTGTGTTGTAGAAATCGGGCCGTCAAACGGGATATCTGAAATACTGGTTGCAATTGCGGATCCCAGCATAGCTGTCAGTTCCGGACTGCAGTCCTGGTCTACGGACATAACCAGATTTTCCAGAGTCACATCATTTCTGTAATCCTTCGGGAACAGAGGTCTCATCGGTCTGTCGATGACACGGCATGTTAGTACGGCATTTTCTGAAGCCTTTCCCTCTCTCTTATTAAATCCTCCAGGAATCTTGCCTACAGAATATAATCTTTCGTTGTATTCTACGCTCAGAGGGAAGAAGTCGATCCCTTCTCTCGGCTTCTCGGATGCAGTTGCAGTACAAAGCACTGTTGTATCCCCATAATGCATCAGAGCAGCTCCATTCGCCTGTTTTGCGACTCTTCCGATGTCTACACGCAGAGTTCTGCCGGCAAGTTCCATTTCAAACTTTTTAAACATATCATTCTCCTTTTTTTCTATTCACATAATTCGTGGCAGGAGACTCCGAAACTACTGAAAAACACATTAGAATCCGCTAATATCCTTTTCAGTGGTCTCGGGTTTTACTTTCCTGACCACAATCTTAAATATTATAGCATAGTCGCCCTCTTAAATCAAGAATGAAGTTTTGGGAATGCGCCTGGGAATGCGCTTGGGGGTTGGCGCGGAGGGGGACGCTGAAGTCAAGGATCTTCCGGCTCCTGGCGGAAGATAAGGCGTCATTCCTTGGAGGGCTTCTTAAGGGGGGCAGCGGATTTGTCTTGGCTTACTTGAGCTATATTTATGTTAGAAGTATGTATGTTGGAGACAGAAGCATACAAGTTTCATTTTGGCCTTTTAGTATGAATGGAAATCCCTTAAACAACACGGAATTCACTATCCTTACCAATCAAATCCCGTGAAGCCAATTCCATACGCTGCCCCCGTCTTAGAGGCATCGGGTCGTTTTTTCATTCTGGTCGGATGAGCATAGCCGAGGGGGCTGTAAGCCGCAGGCCTTCCTGCCTGTATGGTCGGTTTAAAACTTCCGTATAGCGGACGATTAGAAGATCTTATAGAGCCAGAGGCACCCGGAAGGGATGAAACTTGATTCACCGAAATCAAGTTTCAATCCGGCCTGTGACGAAAAAATATCAATTTTTTCGTCACAGGCCGGATGTGCCCTTCCGGGTGCCTCTGGCTCTATTAGATCTTCTTCGTCAAGCGGTCAGGATTTTAAACCGACCATACAGGCAGGAAGGCCTGCGGCTTACAGACCCCTCGGCGCCCCTCCTTCAAACATAAAAAAAGGATCCCCCCTCCCGGGAAGATCCTTGTGGATTTGAGATTATTTTCTTAATCCAAGTCTTTCGATCAAAGTACGGTATCTTTCGATATCTGACTTTTTCAGGTATGCCAGCAGACCACGTCTCTGTCCTACCATCTTAAGAAGTCCTCTTCTTGAGTGGTGATCCTTCGGGTTAGCTTTGAAGTGATCTGTCAGTTCGTTGATTCTTGCTGTAAGAATTGCGATCTGTACTTCCGGAGATCCTGTGTCCCCTTCACTTCTGCCATACTCTGCAATGATTGCCTGTTTCTTTTCCTTTGCGATCATCTTACGTTTCCTCCTTTTATTTTCTTTTATAAAACCGCCTGGCATTAAGTAATGGTTGGAGTGTTCCTATTACCGAACACCGGCTGAATTCATACTTAAATAGTATAGCATAACTCAAATTCTATGTAAAGCAATACTTTTTTAAAGTTTGAATTATTCTTCGTGAAACAACCATGTACACTATTGTATTCTTTCCGTTCTTTCTAACTATTCTTCTTCGTCTTCAAACTCATCATTGTTCTGCGGTTCTAATATAGCAAATGCAATATTGGTCGCATGATCGGCCACACGTTCCAGCCCGGATATAGTATCGGAGAAAATCATGCCTGCCTCTGGCGAACACTTGCCCTTTGTCAGACGCTTTATATGTGCTTTCTGAAGCTTCTTCTCTCTATCGTCGACCTCATCCTCCAGAGCCATGACCTCCTGCATGTGTTCCTGGCTGCGGTTGGAAAACATCTCTAAGGAGTATACCAGTGTTTTTTCCACCAGATCCATCATATCCTGGAGCTGCCGGATTCCTTTTTCACTGAATGTAACATGTCTGTCGATCCTCATCTTTGCAGAATCCGCAAAGTTCTCCGCATGGTCCCCGATCCTTTCGATATCGTTTACAACGTGGAACAGACCGCCTACCAGCATCGCATCTGCGGTAGGAATCTCCATGCTGTTAATCCTGACCAGGTAGTCGGTAATCTCCCTGTTCAGATAATCAATGTACGCCTCCTGCCGGTATACCTCGGCGATCTTTTCCTCATTCAGTGTACAAAGCGCATCCATACCTCTTTTTAGGTTCTCAATCGCCAGGCAGCCCATATGTTCCAGTTCGTAGATACCTGATATAACCGCCGTGGTAGGTGTAATCATCGTACTGTTCCCGATATACTTCAACTCGTACTCATCATCCGGCGAAGCATCTTTCCCCGGTATAATGAAATAAGTTACCCTGACTACCCATTTCATAAACGGGAAGAGTAAAATCACCTCACATATTTTAATTAGGGTATGGGCATTTGCTACTGCCCTGCCCATATTGCCCCCGGATACCTTCATAATTGCATCCGCAATTGGCTGCAGCGCAAACAATAGTACAATGAAAATTGCGACAGATCCGATGATATTAAATAGGAAATGGATCCAGGCCGCCCTTTTCGCATCTTTTTTGCCTCCCAGGCTGGCAAGCAGCGCAGAGACACAGGAGCCCATGTTGCATCCCAGAATAAGATAGAAGCAGATCGTAAACTGTAGAAATCCCTGGGACGCCAGCAGGATTACGATACCTACGGTAGCCGATGAGCTCTGCAGAATTGCTGTTATAGCAAATCCAACCAGGATCGCCGCAAAGGGATTGCTTAATGATTTGAGCAGGCCTACGATATGCGGAGATTCACGCAGGGAAGACATGGCATCTCCCATTGTACTCAAGCCCATAAACAGGATACCAAATCCAAGGATCACTCCGCCGATTTTCTTGGTATTCTGTTTTTTGCTGAACATGAACATTACAACGCCGGTGATCACGAACAGAGGTGCAACATCTGACAAATTAAATGCAATCAACTGTCCGGTGATTGTTGTACCGATATTGGCGCCAAGTATTACCCCGGCAGCCTGATAAAGGTTCATAAGCCCGGAATTCACAAAGCTTACAACCATAACTGTCGTCGCGCTGGACGACTGCACAACTGCAGTGAACAAGATACCGACCAGCATCCCCACAAATCTGTTTTGTGTGAAGAACTCCAGAATTGACCTCATCCGTGCGCCGGCAACCTGTTCCAGGCCGTCGCTCATCATCTTCATGCCGAACAGGAATAATCCCAGTCCTCCCAGCAGCAGAAATATTGTCGTTACACTCATTTGTATTTCCCCTAACTCTTTCTCTAGTTTGTCAAGCTTTTCTCCCGAAAATATGCTTTTCCGGATTGGATATCCCGGTCCACCTGCTGTTTCAGTTCTTCCACAGAACAAAACTTAGTTTCCGGGCGCACGAAAGAACAGAATTCCACCGTAATCTCTTTGCCGTAGGCATCGCCTTTGTAACCAAATACAAACACCTCCGCCAGGAGCCTTGGCTCATCTGTCACTGTCGGCTTGATCCCTACATTTCCAATACCGTGATACCACATGCCGTCCACCAGGATTCTGCAGGTATATACTCCGAATCTGGGCATAATTTTTCGTTCTTTGGGCGCAATGTTCATCGTGGGAAATCCCAGTGTACGTCCCAGCTGCCTCCCATGTTCCACGATCCCCGTCATGTGATAAGGGTAACCCAGCAGCTGATTTGCAAGCATGGCATCGCCTTCTTCCAGAGCTTCTCTCACATAGGTGCTGCTGATTTCTCTGTCCCCATACAGCTCTTTCTCCACAACACCCAGCCGGTAGCCGTACTTTGGGGCCAACTCCGCAAGCATGCCGGCATCCCCCCGCTTGCCATGTCCAAAGTAAAAATCTGTACCCACGACAATATGGGAGGCGTGAAGCGTATTCACCAATATTTTCTCAATGAATGTCTCCGCTTCCATCTCCCTGATTTCCTTCGTAAAGGGGCACTGTATCATACAATCTACCTGCTCTTCCAGATGCTGTCTGCGCTCCTTGTTTGTAAGCAGCGTCTCTTTTTTCATGTCAAATGCAAATACAACGCTTTTTAATTTTTCTTTCTCCGCGCAATCCCTTACCCTGCTGATCAGTTTCTGATGGCCTCTGTGAAGGCTGTCGAATTTGCCCAGAGTAACGGCTGTTTTTTCAGTTTCCTGATAAGAATTAATATCTGTATAGTACCGCATGTCTTTCCCCGTAATTCTTCCTTTATCACTTGCATGGATATGCCTGCTTATTAATCCGATATGAGGAACATCTTCTCAAGCCGGTATTCCTGTTTTTCAGTAAAGTAACGGTAAACACCTATAAACTGTTTGTTTCGGTCGTATACTCTTACAGATTGCCCGTCCGTAAAAACATTCTCTTTTGTCATAAACTCCCGGCGCAGCGGATTTCCGTTATAGGCCAGTGCCTCATACTCCTTTGCCACCACTAATTCAGGCAGATTCAGGAACATGGCATCTACAGGCGTTACAATATCCATAAGCTTTCCCGTTTTTTTATATTCTTCAATCTGAGAGAGCTTCAGGCTGTCTTTGATCTCAAAACAGCTTACCTTTGTCCTTCTAAGGGCTTCCATACAGGCACCCGTCCCTGCTTTTCTGCCAATGTCGTGGCATAGTGTACGAATGTAGGTGCCCTTTGAACACTTAACTTCCATATGTACTCTTGGAAGATCAATTTTGTTTATCTTTATATCGAAAATATGAACCCTTCTTGTTTTCCGTTCTACTTCGATGCCTTCCCGTGCAAGCTCATACAGCTTTTTCCCGTTTACTTTCAGCGCAGAATACATCGGCGGAAGCTGTTCATATTCCCCAATGTACTTTTGTATACACTCTTTTGCAAATTCATCTGTCAGTAACGATGTATCCTGTTCTTCCAGTATTTTCCCTGTAATATCCTGTGTATCTGTCATCTTCCCAAACAAAAGTACGGCCTCATAGGTCTTATTCTTATCTGTCAGCATATCACAGAGTTTTGTCGCTCTGCCCAGACATACCGGGAGAACCCCTTCTGCATCCGGATCCAGAGTGCCGGTGTGCCCTATTTTTTTCTGGCCCACGATCCCTCTGAGCTTCGCAACTACATCATGGGATGTATAACCCTTTTCTTTATATATGTTAATAATACCGTTTACCATAAACCGTTATACCTGTGTCTCTTCCTGATCCAGCTGACGCGCAATCTGGATGCTGACGTTATTGATCACATCGTGGAATGAGCCTTTCATCGTGAATCCCGCCGCTCTTGCGTGGCCGCCTCCCCCAAAATACTGGGCGATTATGCTTACATCCACCTTTCCTTTCGAACGCAGGCTTACTTTATAATTCTGCGTCTCCAGTTCATACATAAAAAGCGCCGTCTCGGTCCCCTGGGTCAGCTTCATCTGGCTGACAATCCCTTCCAGATCGCTCGGCTTCGCTCCGTAAAATTCCATTTCTTTCTTGCTCACGGCGCTTACTATACATCTTTTATCCAAAATCAGAATACTCTCCAGAAGGGCTCTTCCCAGGATCTGATTCTGAATATAGGTCTTTTCATAAAAAGTCTTCTCTATAATATTGTTCCCGTCAATTCCCTTGCGCAGCAATTCTGCCGCAACTTCCATCGTCTCCGGTGAGGTGCAAGAATACTGAAACACACCGGTATCATGCGCGATTCCCATGTAAAGAGCCTCCGCCGCAGATTTTTCAATTTTTTCCTTATCCAGAAGTCCAAATACCAGCTCTGACGTGGAACTGGCATCCGGTACTATATAGTTGATATCCGCAAATGCAGCATTGCTTACGTGATGATCGATGCAAAATGTCTGTTTTGCATTCTGAAACAAGGGCGCGGAAAATCCAAGGCGTTTTTCATCGCCGCAGTCCAGGCAGATGAACAGATCATATTGTTTTCCATCCGGAATGCAATTTCTAGCCTCTTCCGTCTTCTGAATCAGGCGGTAGGCCTCGGGAATTTCCTCCAGAAATACGTCGGTTTCTATTTGAGGATACTGTTCCGTAAGATACAGGTAGAGGCCCATACTGGAGCCCACACAGTCCCCGTCCGGACGGATATGCCCGCCCAGCGCTACAGACTGTTTTCCCTTCAGTATCTCAGATAACCCAACTCCCAAAGAGTCGTCTGCAGAGTCTGCCTCGCCGGCAGATCCGCATTTTACTGTGGAATAATCTACGCTCATATTATTCAGCCTCGTCTTTCAAATCTCTGGTCAGCTCATCAATCTTTTTACTCATATTTACGCCGTACTCAATAGACTGATCCATGATAAACCGGATTTCCGGCGTGTTTCTCATATTAATAGTCCGGGCCAGTTCGCGCCTGATATAGCCCTCGGCGCTCTGGAGTCCCTTGATTGTATCCTCCTGTGCCTTCGCGTCTCCCAGCACACTGATATATGCTTTACAGGTCTTCAGGTCAGGAGCCACTTCTACTGCTACAACGGAAGTCATCGGCGCCACACGCGGATCCTTGATGCCTCCCCGCAGTATGTTGCTCAGTTCACGCTGAACCTCTGTATTAATCCGTGTATTCTTAATGCTGTTTTTTCTCATAATTGCTCCTTCACATAGCCGCCGTAAACGAAACGGTTTTATTTTCTTTCAATTTCCACCATCTTGTATGCCTCTACAAGATCGCCTTCTTTAATATCATTAAAGTTCTCGAATACAAAGCCGCACTCGTATCCTGTCCTTACTTCCTTCACATCATCTTTAAAACGCTTCAGAGATGCCAGCGGTCCGTCGAAGATTACGATTCCGTCGCGTGTAAGGCGTACGGAACAGTTTCTCTCAAATGTTCCGTCCAGCACGTAGGAACCGGCAATGGTTCCTACTCCGGAAGCCTTGAATGTCTGACGCACTTCTGCGTGGCCGAGTACTTTCTCCTCAAAGATCGGATCCAGCATGCCCTTCATGGCAGCCTCCACGTCTTCGATTGCATTGTAGATGACTCTGTACAGTCTCAGGTCTACGCCCTCGCGGTCTGCAATCTCTTTTGCGGTAGCATCCGGCCTTACATTGAAGCCAATGATAATTGCATTGGATGCGGAAGACAGGATTACATCAGACTCATTGATGGCGCCTACTCCGCCATGGATAATTTTGATGACCACCTCATCGTTGGAAAGCTTCAGCAGGCTCTGTTTCAATGCCTCTACAGAACCCTGTACGTCTGCTTTTACAACGATATTCAATTCTTTCAGGTTTCCTTCCTTAATCTGCGTAAACAGATCATCCAGTGACATCTTCGCCTTGGTATCATCCAACAGCTTCACTCTGTTCTGGGAAATAAATGTTTCTGCAAAATTTCTTGCCTCTTTTTCGGTCTCGCATCCCACAAATACTTCGCCCGCATTCGGCACATCGTTCAGACCGAGTATCTCAACCGGCTGGGAAGGTCCGGCTTCTTTGACTCTGCGGCCCTTATCATCCATCATAGCCCTGACTTTACCGTGTGCGGAACCCGCTGCGATAGCGTCTCCTACATGGAGCGTCCCCTTCTGTACAAGTACAGTTGCAACGGATCCTTTTCCTTTATCCAACTCTGCTTCGATAATAAGACCTCTTGCAAAGCGGTCCGGATTCGCCTTCAGTTCCATCACCTCTGCTGTCAGAAGAATCATCTCCAACAGATCTGTGATGCCCTCTTTTGTATGTGCAGATACAGGCACAAAGATAGTGCTGCCGCCCCAGTCTTCCGGAATGAGCTCGTATTCTGCCAGTTCTTGTTTTACCCTGTCGATATTTGCGCTTGGCTTATCAATCTTATTGATGGCAACGATAATCTCAATGCCTGCTGCTTTGGCATGGTTAATTGCCTCTACGGTCTGCGGCATTACGCCGTCGTCGGCAGCTACCACCAAAATGGCAATATCTGTAGAGTTAGCCCCTCTCATACGCATGGCTGTAAATGCCTCGTGTCCCGGTGTATCCAGGAATGTGATTTTTTCACCGTTTGCCTCTACTACATAAGCACCGATATGCTGTGTGATTCCGCCTGCCTCGCGGCCAATGACATTTGTATGGCGGATTGCATCCAGAAGTGATGTCTTACCATGATCAACATGACCCATGACACAGACTACCGGAGGACGTTTTACCATAGCGCCTTCGTCTTCTTCCTCTTCTTTGAGAAGTTCTTCAATTACATCGATCACGACCTCTTTTTCGCAGAGAACATCAAATTCCATTGCGATTTCTTCTGCCGTGTCATAGTCTACTTCCTGATTTACCGTAACAACTTTACCCTGAAGGAAAAGTTTTTTAATAATTACGGCAGGTACTATTTTCATCTTATCAGCGAGTTCCTTGATTGTCAGAACTTCCGGAAGCACTATCTGTTTGATCTCTTCTTTCTTCTCAACTGGTTTTGGCTGCGGTTTTGCAACCTCCACAGCAGGTTTCTGGCGTTTTCCTTTTTTGTTCTTGCTGTCAAAGTCACCATCTTTATATTCTTTTTTCTTATAGTCTTTCTCTTTATCCTTTGCTTTATTCCTCTGCACCTTCTGCTGTTCTACTAATGGTGTTGGAATTGCATCTCTGTCATCCCTTCTGCTGTCACGGCGTTCCGTTCCTCTGGACGGGCCGTTGCCTGTGCGCTGGCCTCCTCCTGCATTTCTTCCGCCCTGGCCGCCATAGTTTCTGTCACCGCCCTGGTTATTATAGCTTCTTTCTCCGTTCTGGTTTCTGCCGAAGTTTCCGCCCTGTCCACCGGCCGGCCGCTGACCGCGGTTGTTGTTGTATCTCTGATTTTGGTAACCGGAATTTCTCTGGTCAGAAGAATTGCCGCCATTCTGTCTTGTCTCCTGTGAAGACATGGAACCAGAATTTCTCTGATTGCCCTGATACGGCTGACGCTGACCGCCCTGATAAGGCGGACGCTGGCCTCCCTGCGGACGCTGGCCCTGTGTATTTCCTGACGGGCGCTGGCCTGATGCTGCCGGGCGCTGTGTTGGTGCAGAACCTGCTGGTCGCTGGCCAGAAGTCGTTCCTGACGGGCGTTGTGCCGGTACGGAACCTGATGGACGTTGGCCTGGTGTTGTTCCTGCCGGGCGTTGTCCCGGTGACGTGCCTGACGGGCGCTGGCCTGCTGTTGCTCCCGCCGGACGCTGGCCTGGTGTTGTTCCTGCCGGGCGCTGCGCTGGTGCGGAACCTGCCGGACGCTGGCCTGGTGTATTTCCTGCCGGGCGCTGGCCTGATGCTGCCGGGCGCTGTGCTTGTGCGGAACCTGCTGGTCGCTGCCCCGGTGCGGAACCTGCCGGACGCTGCCCCTGATGGCCTCCCTGCGGGCGCTGGCCCTGGCGGCCTCCCTGCTGCATGCGGCTCCCGCTCTTAGAATTTTGCGGACGGAACACCTGCACGATATTCTTCTTTTTAGGCGCTTCTTCCACCGGTTTTGCCGCCTCGGCTGCCTTATCTGCCTCCACAGACTTTCCGGCATCCGTGCCTTTCTTTACATTTTTTCTGATGTCATTTACTACATTGTCTTCCAGCGAACTCATATGGGTCTTCACCTCTACATTCTTCTTTTCCAGCATTTCCATCAGTTCTTTATTGTCCATTCCCAGCTCCTTGGCCAGTTCGTGTACTCTCATTTTTGTCATATTCAACTACCTCCCTTATGCAATTGTATTGTCTTTCGTTTCAAAATGTTTTCGAATTCCTTTTGCAAATCCTTCGTCCAATATCGCCAGAGATGCACGGAACTCTTTTCCCATTGCATGCCCTAAGGTATCTTTATCTGCGTAAAAATAAATTGGAACCTTATAAAATTCACACATATCACGAAATTTCTTTTTCGTGTTGTCCGACGCATCGTCAGCGACAATCACAAGAGCGGCTCTTCCCGACTTCACTTCCTTTTCTGTCATAAACTCACCGCTCACTGTCTTTCCTGCCTTAGTAGCAAGCCCGACCAGAGATAAAGCTTTACTCTGTATCAATCTCATTCATCTCCTTTTCCAGGCGCTCATACACTTCCGCAGGAATTGCCTGCTTAAAAGAACGCTCCAGCCCTTTGTTCTTCACTGCTTTCAAAAAACAAGCGTTTGAGCAGCACAGATAGGCGCCGCGCCCATTCTTTTTTCCGGTAGCATCCAGTACAAATTCTTCTTCCGTAGTGCGCAGAACGCGCAGCATCTCTTTCTTCGGCTTCATCTCGCCGCAGCCAACGCATTTGCGCATCGGTATCTTCCTATTGCTCAATTATTCCACCTCTCATAAGGTTATTATTCATCTTCGGTCTCAATGAATTCTATTTCCTCATAGTCTTCAACGGACGGTTCTTCTGTATCTTCCGCAAACGGTTCTTCATAGTTTCCTTCATACTCCTGCGGATACGCTTCCTCGTAACCGCCATCGTAGCCTTCTTCCATCATCGCCATCTGTTCCATATAATCTTCAGGAAGTTCTCCTGACTCAATTGCCTGCGTCTCACTCTTTATATCGATTTTATATCCGGTCAGGCGTGCAGCAAGCCTTGCATTCTGGCCTTCTTTTCCGATTGCCAGCGACAACTGGTAATCAGGTACGATTACACTTGCCGATTTTTCATCCGGATCCGCCATAACAGAAATCACCTTGGCCGGGCTCAGTGCATTTTCAATCAATAAAGCCGGGTTATCGCTCCAGTTGATAATATCGATCTTCTCTCCGCGCAGCTCATTGACAACCGCGTTGACTCTTGCCCCGTTCATCCCGACACATGCTCCCACAGGATCTACATTTTCATCGTTAGACCATACTGCCATCTTTGTACGTGATCCGGCTTCACGGGCAATGCTCTTGATCTCCACCGTGCCATCCTTTACCTCTGCCACTTCCGCCTCAAACAGGCGCTTCACGAGTTCCGGATGGGTTCTGGACACCAGGATCTTCGGACCTTTCGGTGTGTTCTTGACCTCTACTACGTATAGTTTAATTCTTTCAGTCGGTTTAAATACCTCGCCTTTTACCTGTTCATTCTCCGTCAGCATAGCGTCTGCTCTTCCCAGGTTGATACTGATATTTCTTCCCACATAACGCTGGACAATTCCAGTCACAATATCCTTTTCTTTCTCAAAATACTGATCGTACACAACCTTACGTTCTTCTTCCCTGATCTTTTGAAGAATAAGGTTCTTTGCATTCTGGGTTGCGATTCTCCCGAAAGACTTTGATTCAATCGGGATCTGCGCGATATCTCCGATCTGGAGAGCCGAATCAATCTGTTCCGCATCCTCCAGGCTGATTTCCAATGCCGGGTCAAATACTTCCTCAACCACTTCTTTTTCGGCATATACTGCATAATCACAGGTTTCGCGGTCCATGATCACCTTAATATTCTCAGCCGTCCCAAAATGGTTCTTACACGCACTGATAAGAGAATTCTCGATTGCATCCATCATTGTATCTTTACTGATGTTCTTTTCCTGTTCAAGAATATTCAATGCTTCCAATAATTCTGTATTCATTATTATTTCCTCCTAAATTAAAAATCCAAAGCCAAACGGATAAGCGCAATTTCACTTTTATCAAATACCTGTGTCGTTTCATCCTCATATTCTATCGTCACAGTGTCTTTGTCGTAATCCTTCAATATTCCAACGAATTCTTTCTGTCTGTTGATGGCCCGGTATGTTTTTATCTCGACCTCTTCACCCAGACTGCGTTTAAAATCTTTTTCTTTCTTCAGCGGCCTGCCCAGCCCAGGGGAACTCACCTCAAAAATATAAGTATCTTCAATATAATCCTTTTCATCCAGAATATCCGAGAACTTCCTGCTAACTGCCTCACAGTCATCCACGGTAATCCCCCCCGGCTTATCAATATAAGCACGCAGATACCACGTTCCGGCCTCTTTTACATATTCTACATCCACCAGTTCAAACCCGAACTCCGTAACAATCGGTATCATAAGTTCCTCGGTCTGCTGTTCATACTGTTCTCTTCTCGACACACTAAACTTCCTTTCTCTGCACTGTTTTTAATACTTATTGAACTGCTTATGTTCAACAAGGCAACAAAACTGTTATAATAAGCGTTCCGGTCATAAGCGGTTTTGTATAAACTGCAATGCTGCATCTTAGCAACAAAGAAGAGTGAACTTTCGTTCACTCTTCTGCCGGGTTCCTTATGTAACTATCATTGAGTATAACACCTTTTTTTGGTAAATGCAAGGAAGATTTCAAGAAATAACACTGTCCTATTGGCTCCGAGTTACCATTCACGGCCCATAGGCCGCGCATAGTAACGGCTCCGATGCCGTGCAACAGGTACACACCACGGTCTGAACAGTGGCTGCCCATCATAAAATAAGTAACTCTTACAGTTCGAGCATTCTTTCCAATCTATCAACTCTAAGCTTTAAGCTGCCTATTTGATATGACCTGACTTCTGCTCTCAACTGGCTCATTTCTCTCTTTACTTCATGGTAATGTCTTGTACCAATCTCCTGTACTCTGTCTACTTCGGTAAGAACGTTGTTCTCAACTTCCCTTAAGTCGGCTTTGGTCGGCAGCTTAGAAATCACTTTCCATATGCAGGCTATATCGTCCTTCGTCGCCATATTTGCTATGTCGTCTTTCGTTGCCATATTCGCTATGTCGTCTTTCGTCGCCATATTCGCTATGTCGTCTTTCGTCGCCATATTCGCTATGTCGTCTTTCGTCGCCATATTCGCTATGTCGTCCTTCGTCGCCATATTCGCTATGTCGTCCTTCGTTGCTAAATTCATTTTAAATTCATCAAATTTAGCATCCATCATATCCGATATTGCATTTAATAATTCTTTTTCTACCATAAAATAACATCCTTTCGTCGTGATTTTATCCCTTAAATACGCCATATTGTTTGATAAATATACCTTGTACACCAACATATCTTATGTAATTACGCCGTTAGACTCCATCTATGTTTTGACATCCCAACGCAATTACCAGATCATATCCCAAGATCATAAAACAATTATAATATGTGCCGTATTTACAGACAAGCAGTTTGTAGTTCAATTTTATGGCAGTCGCTATAACGTGTTTGTATAAATCAAGTTCTAATTACGGCTCTTTGTCCCCTGAGTATCTCTTCTGGCCTGTCTCAGCCGGTTCAGTGTCACTTCTTTTTCACCATAGACAATCTTCTGTTCCGTTCCTTCTTCAAACAAGTACACGTTCTCCAGCTCATCTTTTTTCTGGAGCTTAATTCCTCTAACGCCAACCGCACCCTTCTTTTTCTCCGGGATTTCATCCGCCGGGAATCGCAGGAAATATCCTCCTTTTGTCTGGAGGACGATATTTTGGTTTTCGGTTACTACGCTGACATGAATCAGTGCATCTTCTTCCTGCAGTTTTGTGGCTGCTATGGTCCGCTTTGCCACCTGGAACTCCGTTCCTTCTACCTTTTTGATCATGCCCTGTTTTGTAGCAAACAGCAGTTTTGCGAAACGCATTTGTTCAGCATCACAGACCATGACGATCTGCTCCTCGCTGCTGGAATAGTTTGTCAGGTTATCAATCGGTATCCCTTTGTCTCTGAACTTTCCGTAGGGCAGGTCCAGAACCTTGGCCTGATGCATTTTGCCCGTATCGGTGAAAATGCAGATTTTACCGGTGTTCATGCAGTGGACTACGTACTTATTCTCGCTGTCAGCCGCCTCTTTGTTCCGTTCGTAAGTAGTGACATCTATGG
Source organism: Eubacterium sp. BIOML-A2 (assembly GCF_009680135.1). Lineage (NCBI taxonomy): Bacteria > Bacillati > Bacillota > Clostridia > Eubacteriales > Eubacteriaceae > Eubacterium > Eubacterium sp. BIOML-A2. The sequence goes on along the minus strand of NZ_WKZK01000083.1, from coordinate 12,778 downwards.
TTTTTGCATATCCAAAGCGATCCATCAGAAATACCACTTCCTGCTCTTCTATTTTCTTTTCCTCGAAAACTGCTTCCTCCGCGTTCTCGATTGCGGTGCGGCGTTTTCTGCCATATTCCTTCTTATAAGAATCCAGCTCTTCCATAATCAGATTTGCCATAGAGTCGTAATTGTTCAGTATATCCTCATAGAGCATAATATTTTTCAGGGTCTCTTCGTGCTCTTTCTGAAGGGCCTCGATCTCCAGGCCGATCAGCTTGTAGAGACGCATTTCCAGGATTGCTGTCGCCTGACGCTCGGTGAACCTTAGAAGGGCGGCCATTTTTTTGGAAATACTGGACTTGAATTTGATGTTCTCGGTCACACCGCTTACCAGGCAGGCACGGGCATCCTTTACAGATTTACTTCCACGCAGGATCTCTATGATCAGGTCGATGACATCGCAGGCTTTGATCAGGCCTTCCTGCACTTCACTCTTTTCCTGCTCTTTGGCAAGCATGGTGGTGTACTTTCTCGTCATCAGCTCAAACTGGAAATCCACATGGTGTTCAATGATTGCTTTGAGTCCCAGCGTCTCAGGTCTGTCATTGGCTACCGCCAGCATGTTTACGCCAAAAGTATCTTCCAGCCTTGTCTTCCTGTAGAGCATGTTTTTCAGGTTCTCAACATCCGCCCCTTTTTTCAGCTCCAGTACAATCCGGATACCTTCTTTCGAAGACTGATTTGAAATGTCCACAATATCACTGGTTTTCTTGGACTCCACCAGCCCGCAGACATCATTCAGGAACTTTCCGATACCGCTTCCGATCATGGTATATGGGATCTCTGTTATTACCAGCAGCTTTTTACCGCCTTTTTGTTCCTCTACCTCTACTTTTCCCCGGACTTTGATCTTTCCCTGCCCTGTCTCATAGATGTTCAGCAGGTCATCTTTGTTGACGACAATGCCTCCGGTCGGAAAATCAGGCCCCTTAATGTATTTCATTAACTGTTTTGTGCTGATCTGGTCGTTCTTCATGTATGCTTTAACAGCATCCAGCACCTCACAGAGGTTGTGGGTGGGAATACTGGTTGCCATTCCCACTGCAATTCCCTCCGCACCGTTAATCAGGAGGTTTGGTACGCGCACCGGGAGCACAAGCGGCTCTTTTTCGGTCTCATCAAAGTTTGGCCCAAAATCGATAATATTCTTGTCCAGATCGCCCAGATAGGCCTCCTGGGTAAACTTGGCCAGCCTGGCCTCTGTATAACGCATGGCGGCAGCCCCATCCCCCTCGATGGAACCGAAGTTCCCGTGTCCGTCTACAAGAATCATCCCTTTTTTAAAATCCTGTGCCATGACCACAAGAGATTCGTATATGGAACTGTCTCCGTGGGGGTGGTACTTACCCATGGTATCGCCTACGATTCGGGCACACTTCCTGTACGGTTTGTCATAACGGATCCCAAGTTCATACATGTCGTACAGGGTTCTGCGCTGCACCGGCTTCAGTCCGTCCCTCACATCCGGCAGGGCTCTGGCAATGATCACGCTCATGGCGTAATCGATATAAGATTTTTTCATAACCTCGGAATATTCGGTTCTGATAATCTGTGATTCACTACTGCTCATTCTCTATCTCCTCTTACCTATATATCAAGCTCTGCATCCGCAGCATTTTCGTAGATAAACATGCGGCGCGGCGGCACTTCCGTGCCCATCAGCATCTCCGTCACACTGGATGCCATCCGCGCATCCTCGATCTCGACAAGTTTGAGGAGCCTTGTCTCCGGATCCAGTGTGGTCTCCCAGAGCTGCTGCGCATCCATCTCTCCCAGACCTTTGTATCTCTGCAGGGTAAATGGGCCTTCATGTGTCTTTCTGTATTTCTCCAACGCCTTATCGTCGTACAGATACTCTTCGTCGCCTTTCTTCGGCATGACCTTATAGAGGGGCGGCATTGCAATATAAACATGTCCCTCATAGATCAGTTCCGGCATAAAACGGTAGAACAGCGTCAGAAGCAGCGTGGATATATGCGCGCCGTCCACGTCGGCATCGGCCATGATAATGATCTTATCGTAGCGCAGTTTGGAGATATCAAAATCATTGCCGTATCCTTCGGAAAACCCACAGCCAAATGCGTTGATCATCGTTTTTATCTCCGCATTTGCCAGCACCTTATCGATGCTTGCCTTTTCCACATTCAGAATCTTGCCCCGGATCGGCAGGATAGCCTGGTAATTCCTGTCCCTGGCCGTCTTTGCAGATCCTCCGGCGGAATCTCCCTCCACAATAAATATCTCGCACTTTTTAGCATCCCTGCTTTCACAGTTCGCCAGCTTTCCGTTGCTGTCAAAGGAGTATTTCTGCTTAGTCAGAAGATTTGTCTTTGCCTTTTCCTCTGTTTTGCGAATCTTAGCCGCTTTTTCTGCACAGGAAAGTACCGACTTTAAGGTTTCCAGATTTCTGTCGAAGTACAGAACAATCTCGTCTCCGGTTACTTTGCCGGTGGCTTTGGCAGCATCGGGGTTGTCCAGCTTTGTCTTGGTCTGCCCCTCAAATCTCGGATCCGGATGTTTAATGGATACGATGGCAGTCATCCCGTTACGGATATCTGCACCTGTAAAGTTGGCATCCTTCTCCTTAAGAATGCCTAATTCCCGAGCATACTGATTCATAACCGTCGTAAACGTGGTCTTAAATCCAGTGAGATGCGTTCCGCCTTCTGCATTATAGATATTGTTGCAGAATCCCAGAACATTTTCGTGGAATTCGTTCACATACTGCAGTGCGACTTCGACCTCAATTCCTTCTGATTCTCCTTTATAATAAATCGGCTCATGGAGGGTTTCCTTTTTCTGGTTCAGGTCCTTTATGAATCCGAGGATTCCGTCCGGCTCATGATAGACGATGTGCTCCGGTGATTCCTGCCTTTTATCGTCAAATATAATCGTCAGTTCCGGATTCAGGTAAGCCGTCTCGTGCAGACGGCTCTTAACCTCCTCGGCCCGGAACCTGGTCTTTTCAAAGATCGTATCATCCGGCAGGAAATTAATCTTGGTGCCGGTCTTTCTTGATTTCCCGATGACCGGAAGCAGACCATCCTTCAGTTCGATTACCGGAATCCCCCTCTCATATCTGTCATGGTGGATCTGGCCCTCCCTGCTGACCTGTACGTCCATATAGGCGGACAATGCATTTACTACGGAAGACCCCACACCGTGGAGGCCGCCGCTTGTCTTATAGGCAGAATCGTCAAACTTGCCCCCTGCATGCAGTGTGGTGTATACAATCCGCTCCGCAGACACCCCTTTTTTGTGCATACCGACAGGGACGCCCCGGCCATTATCCTCAATAGTGGCCGAGCCGTCCTTTTCCAGTGTGACATGAATCTGTGTACAGTAACCGACAAGATGTTCATCAACAGCGTTATCAACAATCTCGTAAATCAGATGATTCAGACCTTTTGTTGAAACGCTTCCTATATACATACCGGGTCTTTTTCTGACCGCTTCAAGTCCCTCCAATACGGCAATACTGTCCGCATCATATGTATTTTTATTTCCCATGTGTCTCTCTCCTTTTTACATTCATTTCATATTATCACAAAATGTAGGGTTATTCAAATAAAAGTTATTCCGTCAGTACATGATGTAGTGTATCTGCCAGAACTTCCATGGCATTCATCATTTCTTCCACCGTATTTGTCTGTGCTCCCGCTTCAACCAAAAGGGATTTCGGTACCAGATGAAGGTTGTATCTGTAGCCCCCCAGATAGATATGTCTCGCGAATCCCGGATAATTGCTCTCGGAAGCAAGCTCCATCTGCAGGGAGAACGCCAGATTATCCTGTATATAAGGATTATAAAGGTAGGCGATGTCTCCATTTGTCCTGGTTCGGCTCAGCCCATTAAAATACATGATTTTCGCCGTCTGTTTTCCGTTTATCTCCGTGACCAGATGGGTGTCTTCCGCTACACCGTCCCGGTGAAGGTCTATGACTACCTCAACCGACGGATTTGCCTCCAGAATCGGACGTATGGATGCCTCCGCATTTTCATAGGCATTGCTCCTGTCGAGCTGTCCATTGATAATATCATAAACACCGGTATCATGGATCGTCTCAATTCCTTTTTCATTTAAAAGTTTTGTCAGATACTCGCCCACTCCCACGATACTCGTATTCGTGTCCCCAGGCGTGGAGTCAACAAACGTTTCCTGGGAATGTGTATGGAATATCAGAACTTTGGGGCCGCCCGTACTCTGGTCTATCTTCATGCTTCTTCCCAGAAGATCATCCACATTCAGCTGCTCCGGCCCGATCATCGTGGTACTGTCCACGATATAAAAATTGCTGATCAGATAATCAAAATCCCGCAGCCTTTCAATCGACATGTCGATTGGGGACTGCCCCTGCTCCACGGAAGGTTCCTGAACTGCCGCCGTTTTGTTCCCTATCAGATTACCGTTTTCATCGATCATGTTCTCGTCATTGGCTTGATTTTCCAGAATCTTTGCGATCGTCTCCTCATCCTCCATCACAGAATCATAGGGCTGCTTCTGCTCCACATATTGTATCAGCGGGAGCCATGACATCGCATTTTTCTTGATCCACTGAACGGCCGTGGGTCCCGGATCCTCTTTCAGATAAGCCAGGCCTGGCATGTACATTTCCTCCGTATATTTCAAAACAGCCTCCTGGCTGTCGTATCTCCATTCCTTCATAATACCTTTTCCGCTCATGCAGAGCAGGCAGATACATGCTATCCCTCCGATGGCAGTAAGCACCACCCGTATGAATGCCGATTGCTTCATAAACCGCCTTCTTTCAAAAGTAAAACTCCAGTGACAGATGCAAGGGGGTCAGACCCCTCCGTCGGAG